>NZ_JARAVK010000021.1:0-61030 GCF_033792765.1 Streptomyces sp. PA03-6a
GGCCCGCGAGCAGTCGGAGCTCAACGACCTCCAGGACGACCTCGGCACCCTCGCCAGCGCCCAGTACCGCAGCGGCGGCATCGACCCGACGCTCCAGCTGTTCCTCTCCGCCGACCCGGACACCTACCTCGACAAGGCGTCCGCCCTCGACCAGCTGAGCACCAAGCAGGCCGAGGCGCTCCAGCAGATCGCGGAGAAGAAGCGCACCCTCAACCAGCAGAAGGCGGAGGCCGCGAGCAAGCTCAACGAGCTCGACGAGACCCGCACCGAACTGGGCGAGAAGAAGAAGGAAGTCCAGGCGAAGCTCGCCGAGGCGCAGAAGCTCCTGAACTCGCTGACCGCCTCCCAGCGCGCTTCCCTCGCCGCCGCCGACGCCCGCGCCAACCGCTCCAACGAGCGCGTCGACCTGGGCAACGTCCCGCCGGCCTCCTCGCTCGCCGCCGCCGCCCTCGCAGCGGCCAAGACCAAGCTCAACCTGCCGTACGTCTACGGAGCTTCCGGTCCCAATGCCTTCGACTGCTCCGGCCTCACCTCCTGGGCCTACGCCCAGGCCGGCGCACACATACCGCGGCCTTCCCAGTTGCAGGCCAACGCGGGCACCCGCCTGTCGATGAGCCAGCTCGCGCCCGGCGACCTCGTCCTCTTCTACGGCGACCTGCATCATGTCGGCCTCTACGCGGGCAACGGCATGGTCCTGCACGCGCCGCGCACCGGCACGCTCGTGCGCTACGAGTCCATCAACAACATGCCGTTCCAGTTCGGCGTCCGCATCTGAGCGCTGTGCACCATGCGCCCCGTGCCGAGCGCTGAGGGCGCGGGCCGGGAATTCGGTCGCGTCCCGTGAGGTGAGCCGTTAGCTTCGCCTGTGCGCAGCGACGAAACGCGACCGCGGAGGGAGCCGGGCACATGGCGACAGAGGGCGCGCGGACCGACCGACTGGGTTTGCTGCTCGAACAGTTCGACCACGCCCGGGAGATGGCCCAGGTGCGGCTCGAGGGGCTCGGCGACGAGGAGTACCTGTGGGAGCCGGTGCCCGGTTGCTGGTCGATCCGTCGGCGGGGTGAGGCGAAGACGCCCAGGGCGTTCGGTCCGGGGGAGTGGGTGCTCGACCTGGGCGCCCCGGACATCCCGGCGAGCGAGTACGCGGAGGTGGCCCGGCAGGCCGCGGGCGGCATGACCATCGACAAGATCGCCGAGGACTGGAGCGTGAGCGTCGAACGGGTCGAGCAGGTCCTGGCCCACACCGGCCCGCCGGAGCCCGACCGAGCACCGTTCACGACCATCGCGTGGCGCCTGGGGCACCTGCACTTCTGTTTCGCGGGCGGATGGGAGTGGACCTTCGGCGAACGGCGGCACGAGCCCAAGCTGCTCGTCGACTTCACGCCCTCCGCGGCCGTGGCGCTCCAGCGGTTCTGGGCGGTGATCGACCGCTGGCGCGAGAGCGTCGCCACCGTCACCGACGAGCAGCTCGACACGATCGGCTTCTCGCAGTACCCGTACGGCTCCGACCCCGACGAGCCGTTCGTCGGCGTGCTCGCGGGCGGCAACCTGGAACTCATCCACCACATGGCCGAGATCGCCCTGCTCCGCGACCTGTGGCAGGCGAAGGGTGCCTCCGAGGCCCTTACCAGTTGATCTTCGCCATCAGGAAGGGCTCGCTCTCCGGGGCCTGCTTACGGGCCCGCAACACCTGCTCGGCCGGCGCGCCGACCGGCACGCGCAGCGCGGGCGCGGGCTGTTCGATCGTGTCGGCCACCACGGCGGCCACCTCCTCGGGGGTGATGAGCTCACCCCGGAGGGCGGGCAGGGCCGCGTAGAGCGGGGCGTAGGGGTCGTCCTCCTTCAGGAACACCTTGGCGCGCTCCCCGCCACCGGAGGAGACGGCGCCGGGTTGCACGATGCTCACCTTGATGCCGAAGTGACCCGTCTCGATGGCGAGCGTCTCGGCGAGCGCCTCCAGCGCCCACTTGCTGGCGCCGTAGGGGCCGATCATCGGCAGCACCAGGCGTCCCTGGATGCTGGAGACGAAGACGAGACGACCCGCCCCCCTTTCGCGCATGGCCGGCAGCACCGCCTGCGCCACCCGCAGCGCTCCGAGGGTGTTGAGCCGGAAGAGCCGCTCGACCTCCGCGAGCGGGACGCTCTCCAGGGGTGCGCGTACGGTCTCCCCGGCGTTGCTGACCAGGACGTCGACCTCGCCGGCGTCCTGGACGGCCTGGTCGACGCTCTCCTGATCGGTGACGTCGAGCCGCAGGCGCCGGTCGACGGGGAGGCCGACCAGCGTCTCCGGGCGGCGTGCGGTGGCGATCACGCGATGGCCCCGAGCCGCCAGCTCGACGGCGATGGCGCGCCCGATGCCTTGGGACGCGCCGGTGATGAGTACGGACGACATGATCGACCTCTTCGTTGCGGTGGGCGATGTGCCATGGCCGGCCGGACGGCCCGCGCGGCACGGGTGGATCAGGAGTGGCCGACGCGCACGAGGAGCTTGCCCGTGTTCGTGCCGTCGAAGACCTTCTGGAGGGCTGCCGGGGCCGCGGTCAGCCCCTCGATCACGTGCTCGCGGCTGCGCAGCTCGCCCCGGCTACCCGGGGCAGGAGGTCGGCCTCGATCTCGTCGAAGCGCGCCTGGTGGTCCATGTAGATGAAGGCCTCCATCCGCGCCCTCTTGGGCAGCAGGTGGAACCAGTTGTGCAGGGGGCCCGGGCCGCGTCCCCCGTCGTAGCGGGAGATCGCGCCGCACAGGACGACGCGGGCGTCGACCGCCAGGTGCGGGAGCAGCGCGTCGAGCGTCGCCCCGCCGACGTTGTCGAACACGACGTCGACTCCGTCGGGACACAAGCGCGAGCAGGCCGCCGACACGTCCTGCTCCCGGTAGTCGATGCACTCCTCGGCGCCGATCTCCCGCACCCACGCGCACTTGTCCGGCGTTCCGGCCACACCGATCACCCTGGCGCCGACGGCGACCGCGAGCTGGACGGCGATCGACCCCACGGCGCCGGCCGCCGCGGTCACGACGACGGTCTCGCCCTTCTTCGGCCGCCCGATGTCGTGCAGCCCCGGCCAGGCGGTCTGGCCTGCGATGCCCAAGGTGTTCAGCGAGGCGTGCAGGGGCACGCCTCCGGGGACGCGGCGCAGGACGGCGCCGTCCACCAGGGCGTCCTCCTGCCAGCCGAGCAGACCGCAGACCCGGTCCCCGACGGCGAAGCCGGGGTGCTGCGTCCCGGTCACCGTACCGGCGCCCAGGGCGCGCATGACCTCACCCAGGGGTGAGGGCGGGAGGGAAGTCGGGATGTCGTTCATCCAGCTCCTGGCCGCGGGCGTCCAGCGACATCCACCCGACCTCCACCAGCACCTGTCCCGCTTCGAGCCGCGGCACGGGAACGTCCTCCTCGTAGCGCAGGACGCCCTCCTGCAGCGGCCCGACCAGCGTGGCGGGCCGCTCCGCGAGGACGTACCTGCGCGTTCGCCCCGGGCTTCCGGACATGGTCATCGCTCGCCCTCCCCGCGTCAGACGGCGGTCTTGTCGCCGACGAGGTTGCCCCGCATGAGCCACGTCGGGCCTTCGGCGTAGGCGGCGGCTTCGGCGAAGAACGCCGCGAAGTACGGTCCGGTGGCGTGGGTGTTGAACGAGTCCACGTCCGCGTAGACCTCGTTCAGGTAGAAGACGTCCGGGTTCTGCTCGTCGGCGATGACCTCGAACCGGTGGGAGCCGGGCTCGTTCGCGAGGGAGTCCTGCGCGGTCTTCCGGGCCGCCCGCACGAAGTCGTCGCGGTGATCGGGCTGGACGGTGAAGGAGACGAGGAACTGGTACATGCGGCATGCTCCCGAGCTCAATGCGGCCAGTTCAGTGACTGAACTGATCTCGGGTCCACGGTAGCACCGATCAGTTCGGTGAGTGAACCGCTCCTGGTAGGATGGTGGGCATGACCCTGCCCAACACCTACGCCGACGGGAACTGCCCCCTCGCGCGGACGCTGGAAGTCGTCGGAGAACGATGGACGCTCCTGATCGTCCGCGACGCGTTCTACGGGGTCCGGAGGTTCGGGGACTTCGCCACGCAGCTCGGGATCCCGCGGGCCGTCCTCACCAGCAGGCTGAAGACGCTGGTGCAGGAAGGCGTGCTCACACGCGACGACGCGGCGGGCGGCGTCGAGTACCGGCTCTCGGCCAAGGGCATCGCCTTGTGGCCGGCCGTTCACGCTCTGATGAACTGGGGGGAGTCCTTCTACTCCCCGAACGGAACCAAGCGCCTCATCCGCCATGACCTCGACGGGGGCCTGCTCGACCCCGACGGACGCTGCCGGGAATGCGGTGCGGCCGTTCCGGTCCCGGAAATCCGCATGGAACCCGGACCGGGCTTCCGGCCTCAGGGGGCCGACGACGATCCCGTCTCCAGCGCGATCAACACCCCGCGGCGGCTGCTCGAGCCCATCGTGACGGCGCGCACCCCGGCGCGGGGGCGGGGGCGCGACCGGAGCGTGTGACGGCTGGGCCCCCGGGCGCCGCTGAACGGCCCGTGGCGGAGAACCCTCCGCCACGGGCCGTGACACGTCCGACGATCAACTCACCTGTGGGCAGTACCCATTGCCGCTGCGCGCGTCCCCGCAGCGCCGCGGGTCACCTGCCGCGCTCGCGAGCGGCGCGGCGCACGCTGTGGCGTTCGGCGGGCGGCTGCTCGGCGCGGATGTCGGCGAGGAGCGCGGTGATGGCGGTCATGATGTCCTCCGTGGCGTCCTTCAGAACGCCCGGCGTGAGCTCCTTGCCGTGGTGGCGGCTGAGGTCGACCGGGGGTCCCGCCACGACGTGCACGGTCTGGCGGGGCACCAGCCACACCCTGCGGTTGCCGCGTCCCCCGCGCGCGTAAGGCGGTGCGATCCGGTGCGCGCCCCACTGGGCGACCGGGATGACGGGCGCGCCGGTCGTCAGCGCGATGCGTGCCGCACCTGACTTGGCGGCCATCGGCCACAGCTGCGGGTCGCGCGTGACGGTGCCCTCCGGGTAGACCGCGACGCACTCTCCCTTGTTGACGGCGGCGATCGCGTCCCGGAGCGCCAGCGCGGCGTCGGCGGTTCCACGGTGGACGGGGATCTGGCCGGTCTTGCGCAGCACCATGCCGACGAAGGGGATGGTGAAGAGGGAGGCCTTGGCCAGAAGCCGGGGCGGCCGACCGCTGTTGTACTGGAAGTGCCCGTAGGTGAGCGGGTCGAAGTACGAGATGTGGTTGACGGCGGTGATGAAACCGCCCTCGGCGGGTATGTGCTCGTGCCCGCGCCACCGGTGCCTGACGAGGACGAACAGCACGGGTTTCGCGATGGCCGCGGCCAGCCGGTACCAGAAGCCGTAGGGGTTGTGTGATCTGCCGGACACCCGGGTTCCTCCCTCACATGCGCGGCGCTGACCGGCCGCTCGTTCCTGTTGTTCCCCGGTGCGTGGCAGGCCGGTGGCGTGTCAGGCGTCCTCGTCGGCTCACCGTTCGCCGGGAGCGCCCTGCACGTCCGACAATTTACTTGATCAGGCAAGAGCCTAATGGGTGTGTGGTGCAACGATCAACTTGCCTCCCGGCCGTCGCCCCCGGCCGTGGCCTGCCGCCTGTCGCCTGGATCGCGGCGTCAGCCGCCCGGAAGGCCGACGGCGTCCGGTGTGCGACCGGCGAGCCAGACGGCGATCCGCTCCTTGAACGCGCGGATGACGTAGGGGCTGGCGTCAAGCACGATCCGCTCCAGGTGCCGCAGGACGTTCTCCGAGCGGTCCGGGTGGCGCACCGTGAGCACGTCGACGCCGGCCTCGCCCGTCGAGGCGCAGAGGTACACGCTGCCGTCGAGGGCCATCATGGCGAAGCCGGGATGCCCCGCGTGGACACCGAGGAACGCCGATGCCGCGCCCCGTCCCATGATGTCCCAGCGCTCCAGGAGCCGGACCCGCGCCCAGACCGCCGGCGCGACGTGGCCGCCGTTGTGCAGGTTCCACAGGGCGGCCTGGTGCGTTCGGGCGCCCTGCGGAAGCTGGACGAGGAATTCGCGGCGATGGTCGAAGAGCCCCGAGGCGACGGCGAGGTCGTACCAGTCCTCGTTGAGCCGCTCGACGAGCCGTGGGGTGTCGTACGGGTGGGAGATGTTGCCGCCCACGTCCTCGGTCGCGTACCCGTGGACGAACGGCATCGTGCCGTCCGGCACGGCGTTCGGGATCACCTCGAGGCCGGCCCGCCGCAGCGGCCGGTACACCTTGCGGTCGCGCTCCCGGATGCCCATCGGCGCCTGTTCTACCAGGCCCGCGGCGGTCCGTCACCCGACTTACCGGAGCCGACGGGCGGAGGCGGCCGGCCGCCTCCGCCCGGTGTCCCCGCCGGCGACTCGGGACGCCCGGGCAAGCGGGCCGGGCGCCCTTCGGTGCGCGATGCGAAGACCGGGGATTTCCCGCCGGGGCCGGGTGCCGCTTCCGGCATGGGGCGCGTGCTCAAGTTGCCTGGGAGGTAGGGCTGTTCCCGTACGTCGAGGAGGTCTCAAGCCGGCTGAGCGACAGTCAGACCGCTGGCCGGGGTGGGTTGTTCGGCGGCCGGCTGGCGCGTGCGGTTCGCCGCGTCCGGTCGGCTGGGATGGCGAACCCACGAAAGCCGGTCAAGAGCGTCGACAGGGACTGGTTCATCCGATAATCTCCCGCAATCTCAGGCGAAGTCCACCATCCTTCCCACTCAGCAGACCGGTGCGACGAAGACGCCGCCACCCGTCGGACTCGCCGGCAAGGAACGCAAGTGAACCCGCAGAACTCCCCGTCCTGGGGTGCCGGATGGCAGTCCCCGCCGCAGGCCCAGTCCCCGGGCACCCCGGGCCGACGGAAGTGGCTCAAGCGCATCGGCATCGGCGCCCTGATATTCGCCCTCGGCGCCGGAGGCGGCGCCGCCGTCACCGCCAAGGGGGACACCGAGAGCAGCGCGAAGGCCAAACCGTCGCCCACGGTGACGGCCACGGCGACCGTGGCGCCCGCGGCCATGACCAGTCAGGTCGAGAGCACGCTCGCCGCGGCGGAGCACGTCGCGCGGAAGCACGGCTACACGGTCTCCGCTCATGACGCGAGCAACCAGGATGCCGCTCCCGGTGACGACTGGACCGTGTGCTTCGAGCAGGTCACCTACCACAGCGTCGACTTCGCCACGGTGCCCGGCGGCGCCCCGTGCCCCAAGGCGGACGGCAGGCCGATCCCTTGGCCGACCATGCCGGCGGTCGTCGGCCGCAGCTACGAGAAGGCCCTCGAGGCCGTCGGCAAGGTGACCGAAGGAGACGTCACGCTCAAGGCCGCCTACGCGGACGAGGACGTCGACGACGTCTCCGCCGAGGAGGGCGACTACGACACCTGGAAGGTGTGCTTCCAGGCCCCCGGCCCCACGACGCAGGTCAAGAACGATCCGACGGTGACGCTGTGGCTGACGGAGGGGGCCTGTCCTGCCAAGAAGGGCACCTACAAGGACAGGACCAACGACCCGGACTACTCCCCGCCGGTCCGCGACGACGACGCGCCCAGCTCCGGAAGCGGCTCGGCCGGAAGCGGTGACACGAGCACCACGTGCGAGATCGTCTCCAACGCGGGCAACTGCTACAACGCGGGTCAGTTCTGCCGGGCCGCCGACGTCGGCCGGTCCACGCACGCCGGCAACGGCCGCCTGATCTTCTGCCGCGACGAGGGCAGTGTGAACCGCTGGAACTACTGAATGCGGGGCCGGCGGCGAATGATGCGCACCCGTCCACAGCAGGACCGCGTTTTCGGTGTTACGGCCCACCCGTGTGGTGACATGCAGGTATGGCCTTCCTCGGTGTCGACGTCGGCACATCCAGCAGCAAGGGCGTCCTGGTCGACGCATCGGGCACGGTGATCGCGACCGCCGTGCGCACCCACACCGTCTCCCGCCCGAGACCAGGACACGTCGAGATGGACCCCGAGGTGTGGTGGCGGGAGTTCTGCGCCATCACCCGCGACCTCCTGTCCGGCGGTGTGCGCGTGGAGGCGGTCGGCGTCAGCGGCATGGGCCCGTGCGTCGCCCTGGCCGATGCCGCGAACCGGCCGCTGCGTCCGGCCGTCCTGTACGGCGTGGACACGCGGGCCGTTGCGCAGATCGCCCGGCTCGACGCCGAACTCGGCCGCCTGGCCGTCCTCGACCGGTGCGGGAGCGTGCTGTCCACGCAGGCGGTGGGGCCGAAGGTGGCCTGGGTGGCCGAGCACGAGCCCGAGGTGTTCGGTGCGGCACGGCGGCTGTTCATGCCGGCCTCCTTCCTCGCCCACCGGCTCACCGGCGCCTACGTGCTCGACCACCACTCGGCAAGCCAGTCGGTCCCCTTCTACGACAGCCGGGCGCAGGAGTGGTACCGCCCCTGGGTGGACGCGGTGTGGCCGCACGCGGAGCTGCCCGAGCTGCGCTGGCCCGGTGACCAGGCCGGCACGGTGACGGCCGGGGCGGCAGCGGCAACCGGGCTCCTGCCGGGGACACCCGTCCTGACCGGGACGATCGACGCCTGGGCCGAGGCCGTCAGCGTCGACGCGACCCGGCCGGGCGACCTGATGCTCATGTACGGCACGACGATGTTCCTCATCGCCACCGTCACCGGGCAGCTGCGCGTGCCCGAACTGTGGAGCACCGTGGGCGCCTTCCCGGGCACACGCTCACTCGCCGCCGGCATGGCCACCTCCGGCGCGGTCACCGAGTGGCTGCGCGGCCTGTTCGGCTCACCCGGCCGCGCGGACCTGCTGGCGGAGGCCGCGGCCAGCGGCGTCGGCGCGCGCGGGCTCGCGATGCTCCCGTACTTCGCCGGTGAGCGGACACCGATCGCCGACCCCGACGCCCGCGGGGTGATCGCCGGTCTGACCGTCGAGCACACCCGCGGCGACCTGTACCGGGCCGCGCTGGAGGCCACCGCTCACGGCGTGCGCCACAACATCGAGGCCATGCGCCGGGCGGGCGCCGGCATCGAGCGGGTCGTCGCGGTCGGCGGGGGCACGCAGGGCAGGCTCTGGACGCAGATCGTCTCCGACGTCACCGGGCTGCCCCAGGACATCCCCACCGTCACCGTCGGAGCCGCCTACGGGGCCGCCCGGCTCGCCGCCCGATGGGACGGTGGAACGACGGCCACCGCGACGTGGAACCCCGTCCGCGAGCAGTGCGTACCGGACCCGGCCACGGAGGCCGCGTACGCCAGGCTGCACGGCCTCTACCGGGAGCTGTACCCCGCGACCCGCGACACGGTCCACGCCCTCGCCCGCCTCCAGCGTGACGCCGCGGGCATCGCGGACGCCGGGCCCGGCCCTTCGGCTTCCTGACGAACCCTCACGTCCCGCTGCGGTCAGCCACGGGCGTAGGGGTCGCCGCCGAGCCAGGTCGTGCCGTCGATCAGTTCGCGGGCGGCGTCCAGGTGGCCGCTGTGGCAGGCGACCTCGGTGAGCACGTGGATCAGGATGTGGCGCACGTCGGGCAGCCGCCAGTCGGGCCAGATCTCCTCGGGCCAGGCGGCGGGCGGCTGTTCGAGTGCCGTGGAGGCCAGGACGGCGTCCGCACGCTCGACGGCCGCCCGGTAGTCGGCGAAGACCTCCTCGGCAGTCATCGTCCCGGGCACGGACCAGTGTGCCTGCGCCCCTGCCGTGAGCTGCCGGGCCACAGCCGGCTCGCCCGCGATGACGCCGGAGAACCAGAAGCGTTCGACGTCCAGGGTCAGATGGCGCACCAGCGCCAGGCAGCTCCAGCCGCTGGGCAGCACCGGCCGGCGCAGGTCGTGCTCACAGAGGCCGGCGAGGATCCCGAGGACATGCTCGCGCTGCCGGTCCAGGCCGCCTTTGAGGGCGTCGAATTCGGCTTGCCCCGTCGTGCTCGTCATCCACGCGCCTCCGTCAGCCGCACACCGCATCCCTGACTCCGGGCGGATGCTACGCCGGGGGTACGACAACGCGGGCCGAGGACCTAGGTGCGCCGCCTGGTCAGGTCAGCTCCTCGGGCACGGGGACCCCGAGGTGACGCAGGAGGACTCCGACCTTGCGGTCCAGCTCCCGCCCCACGTCGGTGATCTCGGGCCGCCCGAGCGCGGCGACCGTGTCGCTGGGGCGGTCGATCGCGAACAGCGCCTCCCCGGAGGGGGATTCGTGGACCGTGGTGCGCAGGGGGGCGTACATGAGGGCTCCGGCATCGTGCCGGTACATGCGCTCGGCGATGATGTGATTGCCCATCAGGTACTCCGTGCAGCGTGCCTGGTTCCCGGCGACGCCGAACAGGGGCTGCGCGTCGAACTTCCAGTAGATCATGAACCCCAGTGGGGCGTTCTCGTCCACCAGATCGCGCACGGCGCTCCACGTCGCCCGGGCGGCGACCAGTTCGAAGGTGCGCTGGTAGTCGAGCGGAGGAACGGCCTGTTCGTAGCGGGCGCGGAAGTCCTCGTAATCCTCTCCGACCGGGATCTCCAGTCGTGTGACGGAGCGGGGGAGTGCGTGGGTCGCGGGGTGGCTCGTCGTGGCGTTGTCGGCCATGACCTGCTCCCTTCTGGCCTGCCCTACAACAGTCAGCCTAGGGCGGTGGAGCGGTTCCGGCAGGGTTGCCGCCGGGTGCGAAGCGGTCTAGCCTCTATGGTGCAAATCGCGACAATCAAGACTTATTACTTTCTGTTTCGAGTGGGAGTTCCGCCTTCCGGCCCGACCGGCCAGGGGAGTGATCGTGTACGCACGTTTCGCAGAGAAGGTCATCCTGATCACCGGGGCCACCTCGGGCATGGGCTGGGCGACGGCGGAGCGCGTCGCGGGCGAAGGCGCGAAGCTCGTCCTCGCGGCACGCGGCCGGGAGGTCGGTGAGGCGCTGGCGGCCGACATCCGGGCCGCCGGAGGCGAGGCGACCTTCGTGCCCACCGACGTGACCGTGGAGGCCGATGTGGAGGAGGCGGTCGGGCAGGCGCTGAGCCGGTACGGCAGGCTCGACGGCGCGTTCAACAACGCGGGCGCCCCCACCGCCGACGGCAGGGTCACCGAGGTCGACAGCGGGGCCTGGCACGCGGACCTGGAGCTGAACCTCACCAGCGTCTTCTACGCCCTGAAGCACGAGATACCCGCGCTCCAGGCGAGCGGCGGGGGCGCGATCCTGAACAACGCCTCCGTCTGCGGCGTCGCCGCGTACCCGCACATGGCCCCCTACAACGCGGCCAAGCACGGCGTCATCGGGCTCACCCAGTCGGCGGCGCTGGACGCCGCCGCGGCCGGCGTCCGGGTCAACGCCCTGGTCACCGGCGGTGTCGACACGCCCTTGTCGCGGGCTCTCGCGCGGGCCGACCCGGACCTGACGCCGGAGGACTCCTGGCGCTCGGCCGAAGCGATGCATCCGCTCGGGCGGATGGCCCGGGCGGAGGAGATCGCCGCGTTCGCGGCGTTCCTGCTGAGCGACGAGACCGGGTTCATTACCGGAGCCGCGCTCGCGATAGACGGCGGGATGACCGCCCGCCTGTAGACGGTCAGTCCCCGGCCGCCGGGCGCCGCCGCCGGGGCGTCGTGGCCTCGTCGAACCGCTCGGTCTGGAGTGTGGTGATCCGCCGGAACGCGTCCTTGAAGCGTGCGTACACCTGCGCGCCGATCTCCTCGGCGTGGCGCTCCTCGATGGCGGCCATGATGGCGTCGGACTTGCGCATCTGGTCGCGTCCCAGGGCGGTGGGCACGATCAGTTTCGCGCGCCTGTCGCTGGGGTCCGGGCGGCGCTCCACGTAGCCCAGGGCTTCGAGTTCGTCGATCAGATTGCCGATGACCTGTTTGTGGGCCCCGGACAGCCGGGACAATTCCGTCGCCCGGCTGCCCTCTTCGTCGATGTATCCCAGGACCGCGCCGTGCTGGGGGCGCAGCTCGGGATGGCCCTGCTCGGCGAGCTTCTCGAAGAGTTCCTTCTGGACCGAGAAGAGCAGGCGTGCGGACATGATCCCGATGTCAGGATCCGTCACCTTCCGTTCACTGCGCCGCACGGCCGGCCACCCCTTTGCGTCTGGAGTCCCTCACTACGGTCGATCGTAGTGTGGCGGCCTCGCCGGGTGCCCGCTGTGCATCCGGGGCGCACCGCCCGTGTGTTCACCGCGGTGGATGACCGCGCACAGGGCGCCCGGCCCTCCGCCCGGCTTCCGCCCTCACTTGCAGCCGTCCCCGCGGACACCTAAGGTTGAATAGTCAAGATCAGTGACTATCAAGTTTGCTCACTAATTGTGTTCCGTGCATCTCCCGTCAGGAGCTGAGGATGTCTGTGATCGAGCTGACGACTTTCGTCGTCGCACCGGACAGGACGTCGGACATGCTGTCGGCACGCTCCGGCATGCTGTCGGCGTTCCGCAAGGACCGCAGGGGCTTCATCGGCGCACGCCTGGTGCGCGTCGCCGACGACACCTGGCTGGACGTCGTCGAATGGGCGGACGCACTGGCCTTCGACGAGTCACGCGCGAAGGGGGGCAACCTCCCCGAGATCGCCGCGTTCTTCGCCACGATCGACCGGCTCGTCAGCGCCGACAGCGGGGTGCGCTACGACGACGCGGCCGATGGCTCCCGAGCCGTGCGGACCGTCGCCTACGGACCCGGGCCGTCCCAGGTCGGAGAGCTCTACCTCCCCGAGGGCGAGGGTCCCTTCCCCGTCGTGGTCCTGGTGCACGGCGGATGGTGGACGGCCATGTTCGACCGCCGGCAGGTCGTACCGCTGGCCGAGGACCTCGTGGCGCGCGGCTACGCCGTCTGGAACGTGGAGTACAGCAGGATCGGTGAACCCGGCGGTGGGTGGCCGGGGACGTTCGACGACATGGCCGCGGCCGTGGACGCCGTCGCCCACCTCGACCCGGCGGTCGACGCGAGCCGAGTACTGGTGGTCGGACACTCGGCGGGCGGGCACCTGGCCACATGGGTCGCCCACCGATCCGCCCTGCCGGACGGCGTTCCCGGCGCGCATCCCAGGGTCAGGCCCATCGCAGTGGTGTCGCTGGCCGGCGTGCTGGACCTGGTCCACGCCGACGCGGTGGCACTCGGCAACGGCATGACGGACTCCGATGCCGACGTCCCGCCCAACGCGCCGCCGCCGTCCCACGCCGACGTGTGGCCGGCGGTGGCCGCACAGGCCGGGGACGGCATCGCCCGGCTGCTGCTCGGAGGGAGCGTCGCGGAACACGCCGACCGGTACGCGGTCGCTTCCCCCGTCGAACTCGCCGACGGCGGGGTCCCGGTCCTGGTCGTCCACGGCTCCGCCGACGAGGTGATCCCACCGGCCTACGCGCAGACCTACGCGCAAGCGGCCACGGCCAAGGGAGCGGACGTCACGCTCGTGATGTCACCCGGAGCGGACCACTTCGACGTGATCGACCCGGACGGGCACGCCTGGGGCGTGGCCCGTACCTGGCTGGACGAGCGGCTGCGGCAGCAGACCGGCGAGTAGCCGAGGCGACATGCGTCATCCCGGTGCCGGGGCCGATGGCGGTCCCGGCACCGGGACGAGACGCGCGGCGCTACGTGCCGTACGCGGCGGAGATCTGCCCGACGAGCACGGCGAACGGCATGTCGAGGGCCGCGTACACCTCGGCGGCCTTGGCCGAGGCGTTGTCGCCGAGGATCTCGACCATCAGCGTGGCGTAGTCACCGACGATGACGCCCGCCTGCTGGAGCCGGATGAGGCCGGCCTCCCGCTTGGCGGCGGAGAACGTCCCGGACGCGTCGAGCGCGACGTAGGTGTCGTAGCCCTCCGCGGCGGCCGCGATGGCGGGCAGCGTCGCGCACACCTCCAACGAGATGCCCGAGAAGATGAGCTTGCCGCGCCCTGTGGACGTGATGCGCTCACGTACCCGGTCGTCGTGCCAGGCGTTGACGGTGCTGCGGTCGATGACCTTGGCCCCGTCGGGCAGCACTTCGGCCAGTTCGCCGATCAGCGGACCCCACAGGCTGTCCGCGGAGGTGGTGGTGACGACGGTCGGGACCCCGAGCACTTGCGCCGCCTTCGCCAAGGCCACCACGTTGTGCTTGAGCTCCAGCAGACCGGTGTCCCGCACGCCGCTGTAGAGGCCCACCTGGTGGTCGACCAGGACGAGGGCGCTGTTGTCGGGGGTCAGGAACTCGTGGAACTTGTTGTCCGGCATGGTGCACGCTCCTGCAGCCGGAGAGATGGATGAACCTCGATAGTCAACATAAGTGACTATATTCGACGCTAACTCGCGCCCCGGCCGTCTGCAAGCGGCCGAGCCGCAGGCTCAGACGGCCGGGTCGCCCAGTGCCGCATCGCGGGTGCCGGAGCCGCCCAGCTCCTCGGTGATGGCGGCGGCCGTCCGCAGGAGCGCCGACTCCATCTCCGTCGCGTGCTCCGGCAACGAGGACGTGGTGCCCACCAAGGCCACCGTGGCCGCGACGTCGTGTTCGTCGAAGACGGCCGCGGCCAGCACCACGCCGTCGATCGAGGGCACCCGGATCCGGCTGAGGCCGCGGGACCGGCACGGCTCGAGCGTGCCCTCGAGCGCCGTCCGCGCCTCGTCCGGAATCCGGGCCAGGTACCGCTTCACCCTCTCCTCGTCCTTGGACAGCGCGACGAACAGCCGGGTCTGCGCCGAGTCGGGCCCCAGGGTCGAGCCGATCCGGACGGTGATCAGGATCGGATGGGTGCCGGCCTCGGAGACGAGCGAGACCACGGGACCGGACGCGCCCCACAAGGACAGCACCACCGACCGGCCGGTCTCGACCGACAGCGCGTCCATGTGACGAGGGGCGGTGTCCAGCACCCGCCGCTGGCCCTGGGCGACGGCGCCGAGCTGCAGCAGCAGGCGCCCGGGCATGTACGCCGACGCGTCGTCCGGCGCGCGTTCGAGGATCTCGTCGAGGACCATCGAGGTGAAGTAGCGGTGCACGGTGGTCCGGTTGAGGCCGATCTGCGCGGCGGCCTCGGCGACGGTGACCTTCGGCTTGTTGAGGGTGAACAGCCGCAGGATTTCCGCGACGCGGTGCACCGCCTGGATGTCGCCGGTGCCGCCCCCGCTGGTCAAGCCCGCTCCTCACGTCGCTCGCACATCGAGCGGACTCTACCGAGCCACCGGCCCGGGGTTCAAATGGACAGCAGCTGAGCGGCGTTTCCTCCCGTCATCGACCTGATGTCGGCGGGTGCCACGCCCTGGTCCAGCAGCACCCGGACCATCCTGCGGTACGCGGTGACCGGCAGCGGATTGCCCTTCTGCCCGAGGTCGGAGGAGAGGATCGTCCGGCCGGGACCGGCCGCCCGGTAGAACGCGGCGATCCGGTCGAACGGCTCGGCCTTCGGCTCCCGGCCGACCAGCATCGCCAGGCAGTGCTCCACGAAGGCGCCCTTGCGGCACCAGTCGCCGATGCTCGAGGGTGAGGCGCCGAGGACGAAGTCGGGGTGGCTGACCACGATCCGCGTCACGCCCGCCTCGAGCGCGCCTGGGATCAGCACGTCGATCTCGTCGGCCGGCAGGTGCCCGCAGTTGAGGATGGCGGACTCGGCCGCGATCACGTCGAGGATGTCGCGGGTGGCGGCGTTGAGCCTGCCGGACCCGTCGAGCACGCTGATCGGCTCGTTCTCGCGCAGCGGTACGCCCGCGACCGGGAAGCCGCTGTGGTGGTGCGCGTGGAACTCAAGGTGCGCCCGCGAGGCGATCGTCGGGAACCACACGACCTTGCCGCCCATGCGCAGGGCCAGTTCGACGGCGTAGGGGTTGAGCCCGCCGACCGTGTGGTTGAGCGCGACGCCCCCGTAGACCTTGACCGGGACGTCCTGCAGCCCGGCCTGTTCCAGCGCGAGGATGTCGGTCTGCATGCTGTGGTGGTGCGACTTGGCCACCAGGGCGCGGAACCCGAGGGAGGCGGCGTCGGTGGCCGCGTCGATGATGGACATCCGGCGGGGGAACGGGCTGGGGCCGGGGTGGGTGTGCAGGTCGACGGCGCCGGTGAGCAACTCGTCCACCTCGGGGTCGGCCTGCAGCCGGTCGGCGTCCAGCGCCGGGTCCCACAGTGCGTTCACGGTCTGCGTCATGCGTTCGTCCTTGTCTGTGTTCGGGTCAGGGCTACTTGACGGCCAGCGCGTTGGGCGGTGATCCGACCCCTCCCAGCAGGTTGAGCGGCTTGGCCGTCAGCAGGAACTCGTAGACCCCGTCCGCGGCGCAGTCCTCGGCCAGTTCGTCGAGCTTCCACAGTTCGCCGATGATCAGACCGAGCAGCGCGATCAGCGGGCGGTGCATCATGCCGTTGTGCGAGGGCCCGCGCAGGGGCGGCGGTTCGTCCGGGTCCACCCAGCCGGAGCCCGGATCGACCGGGAACGACTCCAGCCCGCCGTTGTCCGACGCGGCGACGGAGATCCGGTGGTCCCACAGCCACGCGAGCATCTCCTCCGACTGGTGCAGGCCCGGGCTGCCGGTGCGCGCCGCGCGCTCTTGCGGTGTGCAGTTCAGCCAGTGCCGGGCCCATCCTGTGTGGAGCAGCAGGATGTCGCCCGGGCGGAACTCGACCCCGAAGTGCAGGGCCATGGCGTCGAGGTCGGACGGTGTGATGCCCCGCGGCGCGTTCGGCGCCAGCGGTTCGCCGATGCTGTCGAACCAGCGCACCGCGTCGAGCAGGACGCCCCGGCCCACGATGCCCTTCTCGGCGAGGAGCTGGATGCCCAGCGAGGGAGTGCCCACGTCGATGTCGGACTCCTCGACGCCCCCGTAGAAGCCGTGCCGGGGGTGGCGGATGTGCCGCAGCCCGTCCACCTGGGAGGTGGACTGCAGGTAGAACGAGTCCAGCCAGTCGTCCCGGTGGTGGGGGTTGTTGGCGAAGATGTGGTGCGCGGTCGGCGGCCGCGTGCCGGCCGGGCTGGGCACGAACGTGTTCAGCGGGTGGTCCAGGTTGAACACCCGGCCGCGCCGGACGAGCGCCGCGCCGTCGAGGGCCGACTGCGGGGTGAGGAAGTTCAGCGTGCCGAGCTGGTCGCCCGGGCCGAACACGTGCCACGACGACCCCGGCGGGGCGTCGGTGCGGCGCAGCAGCTCCTCATAGCGCGGAACGGTCAGGGTGCCGGACTTCATCGGTTCTCCAGGGTCGGGGTCGGGGCGTGCGCATCCACGGCAGCAGGAACGGCACCGCCACCGCGTTGAGCACGAACAACGTGAGGTACGCGAGGACGTAGTCCTGCGTGGTCGCGTAGATCTGGCCGAGGACCAGCGGCCCGGCCGCGGAACCCAGGCTGGTCCACGTCTGGAACTGGGCGAACTTCCGGGCGAACTCGTCGATCCCGAACAGCTCCACGATCACCTGCGACCGGATCAGGATGGTGATGCCCAGGCTCTGCCCGATCAGCACGGCCCCGAGG
This sequence comes from Streptomyces sp. PA03-6a, assembly GCF_033792765.1. Classification (NCBI taxonomy): domain Bacteria; kingdom Bacillati; phylum Actinomycetota; class Actinomycetes; order Kitasatosporales; family Streptomycetaceae; genus Streptomyces; species Streptomyces sp. PA03-6a. The sequence goes on from NZ_JARAVK010000021.1 coordinate 17,314, forward strand.
AACAGGACCCACCCGTACGGCGCCACACCGACCAGGGCGACCCCGACGGCCTGGGCGCAGAAGCTGGTCACCGTCCAGCGGTGCAGGCCCAGCCGCCGGATGCCGGCGCTGCCGATCCACCGCGAGGCGACGGCCGCCGCGGTCGCGACCGAGACCGTCATGCGCGCGCCGGTGAAGTCCCGGGACAGCGCGGTCGCCACGATGTACGAGGTCGCGCCCAGTTGCGAGGCGCTGACCAGGCTGAACGCCACGACCAACGGCCAGTGCCGGAGGAGTCGCACCCGACCGGCCGGGACGACGGGCGCACGCACCGGCGAAGGCCGTGCCGTCGCCCAGGAGCCGAGCGCCAGCGCGCCGCAGCTGATCACCAGGAATCCCGCCGCGATCGCCAGGAACGACCGGGTGAGGGCCGCCTGCGTGGTCAGCAGCAGTGCCAGCACTGGTGAGACCAGGATGCCGCCCGCCGAGGAGCCGGAGGTCGCCAGTGCCATCCCGGCCGTGGGTCTGCCGTCGAAGACCCGCACCAGCACGATCGTCCCCACCACGACGAGTCCGCCGCTGAAGATGGCGCCCAGCGTCGAGAACGCGGCGATGACGACGATCCCGGTGGGACGGACGGCCATCGCCGTGATGGCCGCCGTCCCGCCCAGTACCGCGCCCAGCATCACCAGGTTCGGCCTGCGCTGTCCGAGCCGGGCGAACAACGGCCCGGTCAGGGCGCCCACCACGAAGAACCCGGTACTCGCCAGGGACAGCCCGGCCGCGCTCACCGTGCCCGAGCGGAGGAACGCCGCGATGTAGACCGGGATGCCGTACACCGCCACACCGCTGCCCGCGGTCTGCAGGACGAAGACGGCTACGGCGACGGGCGTGGCTTTCCTGTCCGGGCGCATACCTGGCCTTCGTGGTGAGTGTCATGCCGTGGCGCCGGCTCGTTCGCCCACCGTGTTCAGGTCGACCCCGCGGGTCTCCGGCCCGGCCGTGACGGCCGTCAGGATGATCAGTCCGCCGAACGCGGAGAGGATTCCCGCGGTGTAGTGGAAGGGCACGAGATGGGCCAGCCACAGCTGGTAGTAGGAGAAGAACGCGGGGATGACGACCGCGGTGCTGTACGCGACTCCCCAGCCCGACGACCGGACCGCGGTGGCGAAGCGCTCGTTGATGTAGGCCGGAAGCACGCCCAGCGAGCCGACGATGAACACGTTCGTCAGCGAGGCCAGGGCGGTCAGCCCGAGCCAGCCGTGCACGTGCCCGCTGCCCATCAGCGTGAGCGTGACCGGCGTCAGCAGGACCGTGGTCGTCGCGGCGATGTACAGCGCCCGCTTGCGGCCGATCCGGTCGCTCAGCCAGCCGTAGAAGAGGTAGGTCGCCATGCCCGGCCACGCGTTGACCAGCTGGGTGTGCGCGAGGTCGGACGCGGTGTAGCCCTCGTTGGACAGCAGCAGCTGCGGCATGACGCTGCCGAGCATGTTCACCGCGAAGAAGACGCCGGTCATGATGAGGTAGGACTGCAGGAACGCCCGGCCGGACGAGCCCTTGAGCATGTCGCGCAACGGCGACTTGGACCGTGCCGTCTCCTTGTAGACGTCCGAGTCCTCGACCCGCCGGCGCAGGAACCAGGCGACCCCCCAGGACAGCAGGGCGCCGATGAAGAACGGGATCCGCCAGCCCCACTGGACGTACGGCGAGTGCAGTCCGGCGTTCGGCGCGAACACCAGGACGATCGAGGTGAGCATGGCCACGAAGAACGGGCCGCCGCTGGCCGAGCACTGGATCAGCGCGCCGGTGAATCCCCGACGCCCTTGCGGCGCGTACTCCAGGGCCATCGGCGTGGCGGCGGTGTACTCCCCGCCGAGGAAGATGCCTTCGATGAAACGCAGCCCGATCAGCAGCGTCGTGGCCAGCGTGGGGCCGACCACCTCGGCGCCCGGCAGCAGCGCGATGAGCAGGGAGATCGTGCCGAACCCGTAGATGGTGATCGACCCGACCTTGCGCCGGCCGATCCGGTCCGCGAAGTGACCGAACAGCAGGGCGCCGATCGGACGGCCGATCAGGGTCGCGGCGAAGGTCATGCCGACGAACACCGAGAGCTGGCTGGGGGAGAGGTTCGACTGGAAGTAGACCATGGCGGGCAGCAGGGCCGTCGACGCCACGTAGATGGAGTAGGAGTCGACGGCGAAACCGGCCCAGGCGCTGGTGATCGCCCGCCGTCTGCGGGCCCGTAGGTCGGAGTCGGTCGATCTGGCCTTGACTTCGGTGGTGGAGGACATGGCAAGGGGTCCCTTCGGCGCTGAAGGCACGATGTCTGGTGGGCCGGGGTCAGTTGACCGGGGCGGGGTACTCGTCGGCGTTGAGCACCCAGCCGGGCTGTGCGGAGAAGTCGTGGCGCGGGCCGGCGAAGATGTCGATCAGGTGGTTGACGCCGGACCCGATGGCCTGCGAGGTGTGCACGGTGGGCGGCGGGATGATGGCGACCGAGGGGCTGCCGACGCGGGCGTGGTCCTCCGGCCGCCAGGCCGTGGCGTCGGGGCCCCACGGCGTCTGGATGTGGTGGACGTAGGTGCCGGCGACGACCAGGCTGCACTGCTCGAAGTCGTCGTGGGTGTGCGGCGAGAGCCGGTGCGGATCACGGGGACCGTTGCCCGGCTTGAAGAACCCGACCATGAAGGCGCGGGTGCGGAAGAGCCGGCCGAAACGTTCGGGGTCCTCCGGCACGTCGGCCATCAGGTAGGTGCGCCAGCGGTAGCCGCCGACCGGCTCCGGCCACGGCTCCAGCGGCGCGACCCGCGGGTGCGGCTCGGCGTAGCGGTCGGCGTTGGCCGCCCGTTCCGCCCACTCGGCCTCGTCGGACTGGATCAGTTGCACGATCGGCCCGGTGCCCGTGCTGACGATCTCGCTGGAACCGGGCGGGACGACGACCAGGGCCGGACCGTCGACCGCGTGCTCCTCGCCCGATCCGGAGCCGCGCAGCGAGCTGTTCCCGTCGATCAGCAGCACGACCTGTTCCGACGCCAGCTCGGCCGAGAAGATCGTGTCGCCGGGCTCCGGCTGGGTGTGGATCAGTACGAAGTTCTGGCCCCGCACGATCCACTGCCGGCTGCCCGCCGCGGTGACGGCGTCGGGGGCGGTGACGGAGAAGTCGAGGAACTGCGGCGCGGCGATCGCCTCGCCGGACCTCCGGGGTGTCGGTGCGGTCCTCGCGGACAGTGCGGAGCGCGGATCGTCCTTGGTGTAGGTCACGGGTTCTCCTCGAGGTGCTCGAAACGCAGGTGCAGGCGTCCTTCCTGGTCGAGCCCCCGGCTGAGCCGCACGGGCGTGCCGACACGCAGCGAGTCCGGGTCGGCGTCCAGGTGGGACAGGACACGAGGGCCTTCCGCCAGTTCGACGTAGGCGATGACGAAGGGGCCCTTTCCGGCGTGGTCGCCCTGACCGCGGTGGTTGACGGTGTAGGAGTGGACGGTGCCGGTGCCGGACAACGCCTCCCAGGCGAGGCCGTCCGACATGCAGTGCGGGCAGCGGGCGCGCGGGTACCAGACGAGCGTGCCGCAGTCGGTGCAGCGGGGGAGTTCCAGCCGGCCCTCGGCCAGCCCTTCCTCCAGGCGGGAGAGGACCGGGTCGTGCGGGGTCATGCGTCCTCCGATCCGAGCAACAGGGTGGCCGCCGCGGTGCGGAAGCCGAGATTGCCGCCGTGGCCCTGGACCAGGGCGATCCGGCAGTCCGGCACCTGGACCTCCGGTGCCGCCTCGCCGCGCAACTGGCGGACGGCCTCGATGGTGCGGATCATGCCGCCGCGGGAATCCGGATGGTTGTTGCACAGGCCGCCGCCGTCGGTGTTGAACGGCAGCCGGCCGTCGGCCCGCAGGGTGCCGCCGGTGACGAAGGCACCCCCCTTGCCCTTCTCGCAGAAGCCGAGGTCCTCCAGGCTCATCAGCACGGTGATGGTGAAGGAGTCGTAGATCGAGACGTAGTCGACGTCCTGCGGCGTCAGCCGCGCCTCGGCGAACGCGCGTGGCCCGGACACCGCGGCGCCGGTGTGGGTGAGGTCGATCCGGCCGATCGCGCTGTGCTTCACCGTCTCGCCGTGTCCCAGGACCTTCACCGTGCGGCGGGGGAGGGTGCGGGCGACCTCCTCGGACACGACGACCAGTGCGCCGCCGCCGTCGGTGGTCACGCAGCAGTCCAGCCGGCGCAACGGGTCCGAGATCATCGGGGAGCCGACCACCTCCTCGATCGTGACCGGCTTGCGCAGCAGCGCATGCGGGTTGTACTGCGCGTGGTGCGCGGCCGCCACCTTGATCTCCGCGAGCTGTTCGGAGGTGGTGCCGTACTCGTGCATGTGCCGGCGTGCCGCCAGGGCGTATCCGGCAGGCACGGTGATGCCGTAACCCGCCTCATAGGGGTGTTCGGGACCGCGGGCACCACCGGTGGTGCCGCCACCGCTCAGCGGGAGCCCGGCCATGGCGACCAGGGCCACATGGCACTTGCCGCTCGCCACGGCGGCCGCGGCGTGTCCGACGTGCATGGGGTAGGACGCGCCGCCGGCCTCGGTGACGTCCACATAGGACAGGTCCGTCAGTCCGAGGTGGTCGGCCATCGCGATCGAGCCGAGCCCGGGGACCTTCGAGCAGAAGAAGCCGTCGACGTCCGCCGGGCCGAGCCCGGCGTCGGCGAGCGCGCCGTAGGCGACCTCCGCGATCACCTGTGGCACGGTGCGGTCGGGGATCTTGCGCAGGGGATGCTCGAAGGCACCGGCTATCCGTGCGGACACCTGCCTGGTCATACGGGTTGGCCCCCTCGCAGATCGACGGTGTGGGTCGCCTCGGTGGTTGCTGTGACGTGGTCCGGGGTGATGCCGGGGGCGCACTCGCGCAGCGTCAGGACGCCGTCGACGAACTCGAACACGGCCAGGTCGGTGTAGACGCGGTCGACCACGCCCGGCCCGGTGAGCGGGAAGCTGCACCGCTTGCGCAGCTTGGGTTCGCCGTGCTTGTCGAGATGGGTCATCATCACCCAGATGCGACGGGCGCCGGCCACCAGATCCATCGCGCCGCCCACCCCGGGGTTGCCGCCGGGGACCAGCCAGTTCGCCAGGTCGCCGTTCTCACCGACCTGCAGCGCGCCGAGCACGCACAGGTCCAGCCGGCCGCCTCTGGCGATGGCGAAGGACAGCGACGAGTCGAAGGAGGCCGCACCCTCGAGCAGCGTGACGGGGTTCTTGCCCGCGTCGGTGACATCGGGGTCCGGCGCGCCGTGCGGCGCCGGGCCGACGCCCAGCAGTCCGTGCTCGCTGTGGTAGACGATCTCCCTTCCGGGCGTGGCCTGTTCCGGCAGGAGGAGCGGAGCGCCGATGCCCACGTTCACGCACCACCCGTCCACCAGGTCGTCGGCCACGCGGCGGGCCAGTTCCGCCCGGGTCAGGCCCTGCTGAGTGGTGGTCATCGCACCGGCTCCCCTGCGGTTTCCACGACGTGGTCCACGAAGGGACCGGGCAGGTGGATGTCGTCGGGCGGCAGGGATCCGCTGCGTTCGACGTGGTCGGCCTGCACGATCGTGGTGCGGGCGGCCATCGCGGCCAGCGGGTTGAAGTTGCGGGCACCGAGCCGGAACCGGAGGTTGCCGTACCGGTCCGCCACGTGAGCCTTCACCAGGGCGAAATCCGGGCGCAACGGCGACTCGAGCACGTAGGTGCGGCCGTCGATGACCCGGCTCTCCTTCTCCGTCAGCGTCTCCCGGGCTGTGCCGCCTTCGCCGTAACGGACCACGAAACCGCCGTCGGCGAGCATCGTCCCGGCCGCGGTCGGGGTGTAGAACCCGCCGAGGCCCGAACCTCCGGCACGCAGCCGTTCGGCGAGGGTGCCCTGCGGTACGAGTTCGATCTCGACGTCGCCGGCGAAGTACCGCCGGAAGAAGTCGGGGTTGACCGGGAAGGAGCAGGAGAGCCTGCGGACCCGGTTCTCCTTGAGCAGCCTGCCGATCCCGCGCTCGCCGGGCAGTCCCCGGCCGCCGTTGTTGGCGATGACGTGCAGCTCGCGCACATCGCGGTCGCAGAGCGCGTCGATCAGGTCGACGGGCACGCCGGTCTGGCCGAACCCGCCGATGGCGACGGACGCTCCGCTGCGGATGCGGGTCAAGGAGTCCGCGGCGCTGGGCCGGATCTTGTCGATCATCGGACGGCCACCGGCAGGGCGTCCCGCGCCTGTGAAAGCGTCCGCCGGGCGGCTCCGGAGATCATCCCGGTGTCGTTGCCGACCAGGATGAACCGGCAGCCCTGTTCGGCCCGCAAGCGGATCTGCTCCTCGCCCCGGGCCACGGTGCCGACCGGGACGCCGGCGCGGACCGCGGCGTTGATCGACCTGGTCACGGCGTCGTGCACGGCCGGCGAGCCGCCGGGCACCCCGAGGCTGAGCGAGAGGTCACCGGGCCCGATGAACACGGCGTCCACGCCAGGCGCGGTGAGGATCGCCTCGATGTCCTCGACCGCCTCCCGCTCCTCGACCATCGCGATCCGTGCGGCGTCCTCTTGACCCGCGCGCACGTACTCGGCCGCACCGCCGCTGATGCTGCCCCACAATCCGGCCCGGGCCGCCAGTCCCATCCCCCGCGTACCGGCGGGAGGGAACAGGAACTGCTTCATCGTCGCCTCCGCCTGCCCGGCGTTGGAGACGTGGGGAACCAGGATCCCGGCCGCTCCCGCGTCGAGGTAGCGCTGGCCGTCGCCGTATCCGTGGTCGGTGATCCGGACCAGCGGCGCGACGTCCATCCGGGAGTAGAGCACCACCAGGGAGTACACGTCGCGGACCGAGAGCAGGGCGTGCTCCGTGTCGATCACGACGAAGTCGAACCCCGCCGCGCCGATGATCTCGGCGATCTCCAGTGAGGGGATCTTGACGAACGTGCCGACCACGGGCGGGCCGGCTGACTTCAACAGCTGCTGGAACATGATCACGATCTCCGTCGATGAGCGGTGCCAGAGCGAGTTCATATTGCGAACACCTTGTTCGCGATACGCAGCATGGCACCGATGGCCCGACCGGGCAAGGGAGAGGACGGGATCGAAAAATCGCCGGCGCGCGACGGCCGCATCCGGGTCAGGCCACGGCCGTCCATGGGCCCAACGGCACGTCAAGTCCGCTCGCGCCGCAGGCGGTGAGCGGGACCCGGCCGTTGGCGGGAGCGGGCCCGGGCGTGGATGACAACACGCCGGCAGAACCTCGTTCGCGGTGCGTGCTGGTGATGACGGCGGTCGGCCGTCGCGCCGGTCCGTCTGCGCGACCTGTCGCAGTCTGCGGTACCGAGGTCACCTACTCGACGGTGCGACAGGCGCGGGCGCCGGACGTGTGGCCTGCGGCCGCCGGGAAGCTGCGCCGCTACCGGGGCGGGCGTTCGTCGAGGAGCCGGGCGACGGACTCGGAGTCCTCGGCTTCGACCTTGGCCGCCTCCTGGAACACCCGCTCCAAGCTGGCCTGAGGGATGACCACGGCTCCCGCCGCGTCGGCGAAGACGTAGTCACCGGGAGTGATGCACACCCCCGCGACTTCGACGGCGACGCCGGCCGCGTACGGCATGACGACGTCGCCGCCCCAGCGCGTCGCCTCGCCCCGGCACCACGACGCGAAGCCGTGGTCGCGCAGTTGGGCGAAGTCCCGCAGCCTGCCGTCCGCCAGCACACCGGCGAGCTGGTGACGCTTGACCCGGGACAGTTTCGTACCGCCACCGTGCGAGACGTCCGGGTACCCGCCGCTGGACAGTACGAGGACCTTCCCGGCCGGGTCGTCGCCGACCGCCTGGTCGAAGAGTTCACCGAAGCCGGTCCCGGCCTGCGGCAGATCGTCGCGATAGGGCAGGTACGCGAGGGTGACGGCCGGGCCGAACAGCGTCCTGGAGGGAACGGGGCTCGACAGGGCGAGGATGTGCGCGCGATGGCTGTGGACGCGGCCCATCGCGTCCACCATCGAGGCGCAGCCCAGCCGTGCCGCCCTGGCCGCGTAATCCGCGTCGTCATGGCTGCTCATGCTTCTCCTCCGAGCTTGCCGCGGCGCTGGAGACCGCAACCGATGTCCTAGCTCGACGGATCGTCGACCTTGATCGCATCCCCCGTGTTGCTGATGAAGACGACCAGCAACTGCGCGGGCTCCGTTCGGCTGGCGTTCTCCGACAGCACGTGGTGGGCGCCCGGCGGCTCGACCCAGTACTCACCCTTGCGGTAGGTGTGCACCGGCTCTCCGGCGAGCTGGCTGCGCACCGTGCCCTTGAGGACGTAGGCGTAGACGAAGGCATCCCCGTGCCGGTGCGGGGGCGTGCTCCCATCGGGCGGGTAGTCCACGACCGCCGAGGTGAACGTCTTGCCCTTGACGTTCGGGAGTGCCTGCTCGAGCAGGACGGACAGCTTGTCGGTCGGCCGCATGGACGTTGCCGGAGCGACGACGGCAGCGGGCGCCTCGCCGGTGGCGTCCTTCGCCGCGGGGGCGGCGCATGCGGCGACGGCCGCCATGGTGAGGCCGAAAGCGAGAATGCCACGACGGAACGCCATCGGGGTCATGGCGGCTCTCCTATTCCTGTTCGAATTCTGCGATGTGCGGCGCGCAATACGAAGGGCTCCGGAATGCGAATCCACTGCGGCAGCCGGCCCATCGAGGATCCTAAAGCGGAATCGGTCCCTCCGCCTGGTCTGCCGCCGACTGACGAGCGGGCGGAATTCGGCCCGCGTGAAATGGCTCAAGCCCCCGGGGGTGGCCCCGGGGGCTTGAGCGCGGTCATCCTCGGTGTCCGGCGTCAGACGGTGCTGACGACCTCGTCGTAGGCCAGTCGCGGGTTGCGCGCGAACCACGCGTCCGTGCCCGGGTTGCCGATGTTGACGACGGCGAGGACGCAGTGGTCGCCGTCGGGGAAGAACTCCTTGTTGATCGCGTCGGCGTCGAAGCCGGTCATCGGGCCGGCGGCGAGGCCGGCGGCGCGGACGCCGACGATGAAGTAGCCCACCTGCAGTGCGGCGTTCAGGGCGGCGGACCGCTCGCGGACCGCGCGCTCGGCGAAGAACACGTCCTTGGCCTGCGGGAAGTGCGGGAAGACGGCGGGCAGTTCCTCGTGGAACTCGTTGTCGGCGGCGAGCAGGGCGACCAGCGGCGCGGTCGCGGTCTTCTTCTTGTTGCCCTCGGCCAGGTGCTGCACCAGGCGTGCGCGGGCGTCCTCGGAACGGACCAGGACGACCCGCAGCGGCTGCTGGTTCATGGAGGTCGGGCCGTACTTGACCAGGTCGTAGATGTCCTGGACCTGCTCGTCGGTGACCGGGGCGTCGGTGAAGGTGTTGGCGGTGCGGGCCTCACGGAAGAGCAGGTCCTGTGCGGCGGGGTCGAGTACGAGCGTCATGGCGGTTCCTCGGGTCGGTACGGTCGGTACGGTCGGTCCGGGTGACGGGGGTGAGGGGCGCCGTACGGTCCCGGCCCACCAGAACTGGGCGCCCGCGCCGAGCAGGTACACGCCGGTGGCGGTGGCCCCCACCAGGCCCCACAGCAGGGGCCCGGACAGGACGTGCGCCATCAGTGCGCTGAACACGGCGCCGAGGGCGACCGTGGGCAGGTGCAGTGCGGCCCAGACGGGGCCGGCCGGTGGTGCCGTGCGCGCCAGGGGACGCCCGGGGCCGCCGTGGGCGGCGGCCCCCACCGCGACGTAGGTGAGCGTGGCGCCGGTGAGCAGCGCCAGCACCTCCGCGGCGGACGGTGCGTCCCGTGCGGACGCGGCCACGGCGGTGGCCGTCCACAGGGCCAGGGTGTAGCCGTGGGGTGCCGCGCCGGCCGCCACGATGCCCTGGAGAGAGCCGCGGTATCCGCGCGCGGTCGTCATGGTCCCTCACTCCCGGAACTGAGCGGGGCGGCCACCGGACCGGAGGCCTGCCCCGCCACCAGCATCGGGAGGAGGGCCATGGGCGGGCATCGCCCATTCAAGGGATCTTGGCGGCCCGCGCGGTCAGGCCGCGATGGCCGCGGTCAGGTAGCGGTCAGGTCCGGTCGGCGCCCGCGCCGGTCCGTTCCACCGCCAACCGGGTCAGTTCCACGCGGGTGTTGATGCCGAGCTTGGTGAAGACGTGCTTCAGGTGGGTGTTGACCGTGTGGACGGACAGGTAGAGGCGGTCGGCGATGGCCCGGTTGGTGAGTCCCTCCGCGACGAGGGGCACCACCTTCAGCTCGGACTCGGTCAGGCTGTCCCAGCCGGAGGTGGCGGCCGCGCGGCGGGTCATCCCGGAGGCGCGTACGCCGAGGTCCCGCAGGATGCGGCGGACGCGCTCGTTGTCGTGGAGGGCCCCGGTCCCGGCGGTGAGCCGCGCGGCCTCCTCCAGCGACGCGACCGCCGCATCGGTACGGCCGTGCGCGGCCAGGAGGGTGCCCAGGTCCTCGTGTGCCGCGGCGACCGCCGGGAGGCGGCCCCCGAGACGGTGTTCCGCGACGGCTGCCTGCAGTGCCGCGGGGTCGTCATCCAGGAGCCCGTCGATGTGGTCCCGTACCGCCAGGACGACGTCCTGACCGCCGTTCTCCTCGGCCACGGCGCGCACGACCGTGGCCACCGCCTCGGCCGTCGCCCGGTCGCCACCGCGCAGTGCCGCACGCGCCAGGGCCGGCCAGTGGCCGGGGGGCAGACAGAGCAGCCAGGCCGTACGGTCACCCGCGTGGAAGAAGGCGCCGAGTGCCTCGGCCGCCGCCACGCCATGGCCCTGGGCCTGCAGGAGGCGGGCGTGGGCGAGCGCCGTCCACGGGCCGTACGGGGTGCCGTCGGGTGCGGCCGCGGTCGCGGCCCGCAGATGCGCACCGGCCTGGGTGAGGTCACCGCGCGCGGTGTCGACCAGGGCCAGGACGGCGCGGACCAGGGGCACCGCGCGGGCCGTCTCCAGCTCCGCGGCTACGGTGAGGCAGGCTTCGGCCTCCACGGCCGCGTCGTCCAGGGCGCCGCCTTCCAGCAGGGCGATGGCCCGGCAGGCGTGCCAGTGGGGCAGTGACCAGCCCAGGCCGAGGGATTCGGCGGAGCGCTGGCCCTCGCGCAGTACCCGCCGGGCGTCCTCCAGCCGGTCGGTGGACAGCATCACGATGGCCAGCCACAGTGCCGGGATGCGGGGCGGCCGCAGTCGCAGGCCGTCGGCGGTCGTGGCGGCCCGTCCGGAGGCGTTCTCGGCGAGTTCGAGGGCGCGGTCCAGGTGGCCGCGGTAGAAGGCGGTCTGCGACTGGAAGACCATGGCGCTGACGACGACGGCCGGGTCGGCGCTGCGGTACGCCGCCTCGACCAGCCCGGTGTCCGTCTCCTCCGCGGCCGTGATCTCGCGGCGGTGGATGTGGGCGGTCGCCTTGGCCTTGAGCAGCCGGACGCGCAGGTCCTGCGGGAGGTCGGGCAGCTCCAGGGCCCGCCGCAGATGGCTCATCGCGGCCGCGTCGTCGCCCGCCGCCTGGTGGATCTCGCCGCCGACCAGCCGGAGCGCGGCCTCCTGGGCGGGTTGCAGCCCGTCGGAGATGGTGGCGTCGACCAGCTCCAGGGCCTCGTTGACCCGCCGGGTCCAGCCGAGCAGTTCGGCGGCATGGGTGAGCAGTTCGACGCGCCGCGGGTCGTGGGCGGGCAGCAGGTCCGCCGCCTGACGCGCGAGGTCGGCGGCGGATCCGGGGACGGTCCGCGACAGCTCCCGGACGGCGGTGGTCAGGGTGTGCACGGACGCGTCGTCGATGGTGCCGCCGGCCAGGACGAGGTGCCAGGCGATCTCCGCCCGGTCGCCGCCGCCGTCGCGCAGGGCGTCGGCGGCCTCCCGGTGCAGGGCCACGCGCACCGGCAGCGGCAGGTCGTCGTGGACGGCCTGCCGGATCAGGTCGTGCCGGAAGGCGAACCGGCGGCCCGCGCTGACCAGCAGCTGTGCGCCCAGGACGCTGTCCACGGCGGACAGCAGCCCGCCGACCGGCCTGCCGAGCATCCGGGCGACGACGCCGAGGTCGAACGCGCGGCCCAGCACCGAGCCGATCTGCAGCAGATGCCGTGCGTCCTCGGGCAGCCGGTCCAGCCGCTCCCGGACGCTGCGCCGGAATCCGGCGGGCATCTCCTGGGTCAGGGGGGTCGCGGTGCCGCCGTGGATGCCGAGGGCGTCGGCGTCGCGCAGCGAGCGCAGGAGTTCGATCGCCAGGAAGGGGTTGCCCGCGCTGCCGTCCAGCAGCCGGGACAGGGCGGGGGTGGGCGCCGCCCCGAGGACGTCCGCCGCCAGCTGCCGCAGCGCCGCGGGCGGGAGCGGCCCGAGGGTCAGCCCGCGCGCACCCCGGTCGCGCAGCGTACGGCTCATCCGGGTGACGTCGGACCGCTCGGTGCCGGAACGTACGGCGATCACCCACAGGACCCGGGAGGCCGCCAGCCGCCCGGGCAGCGTCCGCAGGGCGAACAAGGTGGCCGGGTCCGCCCATTGCGCGTCGTCGACGAGGACCGCCACCGGGGCGCGCTGCGCGCGGTCCTCCAAGGCGTCGGTGATGCCGTCCAGCAGCCACAGCCGCCGGTCGCCGGTGACGTCGGGGGCGCGGCCGGCGGCGGGGCCGTGCACCGCGGCGTGCAGCGCGGCCAGCGGGGCGTACTGGTCGAGCTCGTCGGCCCGTACCCACAGGACGTCGAACCGGGCCGCGCCCGCCAGCTCTCCCAGGCGGGTCAGCAGTCCGCTCTTGCCGGTGCCGGACGCGCCCTCCACGAGCACGCACGCGCCCTCCCCGCGGAGCACCCCGTCCAGGGCCGCGCGCAGCGCGGCGATCTCGTCGTCGCGCCCCCTCAGGCGGGGGGAGTGCGTCGTCCGGGAGACCGCGTCGTGCATGCCGCAATCGTGCCGCACGGGACCGGGCCTCCTCAATGCCGCAGGGCCTGTGACCGGCGGTTTCACCCGGGGTGATGTGCCGCGACGGGGCGCGCTCTCACCCCGTTGGGGCGCAGGCTGCGTTCCGTCCAGATCCCGTGTCCCGGAAAGGAGCACGACGTGCGTACAGGCAAGGAATACCTGGCGGCACTCGACGACGGCCGGAAGGTGTGGGTGGGCGACGAGCTCGTCGACAACGTGGCCACGCACCCGAAGACCAGGGCGTACGCCCGGCGGATCGCCGAGTTCTACGACCTGCACCACCGCCCGGACCTCCAGGACGTCATGACGTTCGTGGACGAGGACGGTGTCCGCCGGTCCATGACGTGGTTCCAGCACCGCAGCAAGGACGACCTCAAGCGCAAGCGGCGCTACATCGAGACCGTGCTGCACGAGCTGGGCGGCGGCGCCACCCCGCGCACCCCCGACGTCAACAACTACGTCCTGCTCACCTACGTCGACGACCCCGAGCCCTGGAGCAGCCAGGCGGTGGGGACCGACGGCCGGGACCTCACCGCGGGGATCCTCGACTTCTGGCGGCAGGCGCGGGACGGCGACCTCAACACCACGCCGGCGTTCGTGGACCCGCAGACCGACCGTTCCCGGGAGTCCGCGCAGGCGGAATCGCCCGCGCTGAAGGTCGTGGCCACCTCCGACGAGGGCATCACCGTACGGGGCGTCAAGGCCATCGGCACGGGCGCGGCCTTCGGCGACTGGATCCACATCGGCGTGTTCTACCGCCCGGGCATCCAGCCGGATCAGGTCATCTTCGGCGCGGTCCCGCCCAACGCGCCCGGCGTCACCATTATCTGCCGGGAGAGCAACGTCCGCGACGGCGAGGACGTCGAGCACCCGCTCGCCTCGCAGGGCGACGAGCTCGACAGCGTCATCCTCTTCGAGGACGTGCTGATCCCCTGGGACCGGGTGTTCCACATCGGCAACCCCCAGCACGCCGCGCTGTACCCGCAGCGCGTCTTCGACTGGCTGCACTACCAGGCGCTGGTGCGGCAGATGGTGCGCGCCGAGCTGATGCTCGGACTGACCCTGCTGGTCACCGAGCACATCGGTACCTACCAGCTGCCCCCGGTGCAGGCGCGCATCTCGCAGTTCGCCGGGTTCCACCAGACGCTGAAGGCCCATGTGCTCGCCTGCGAGGACGAGGGCTTCACCACCCCGGGCGGCCTGTACAAGCCGAACGTCCTGATGTTCGACTACGGCAGGGCGTACTACCTGGAGAACATCGCCCGCATGGTCAACGAGGTGATCGACCTGGCCGGGCGCGCCTCGCTGATCTTCCCCACCGAGGGACAGTGGCAGCGCCCGGAGCTTCGGCCCTGGCTGGAGGCACTGCAGACCGGCCCGGTCGGCAGGCCGCACGACCGGCTGAAGATCAGCCGGGTGATCCGCGACCTGTTCCTGTCCGACTGGGGCGACCGCATCAGCACCTTCGAGAACTTCAACGGCACGCCGCTGCTGGCGATCCGCACGCTCACCATGAAGCGCGCCGAGCTGTCCCCGAGCGGGCCCATCGCCGACCTCGCCCGGAAGGTGTGCGGCATCGACGGTCCCGCCAAGGAGAAGGACACCGCGTACACGGCCCAGGCGGACTACGCCCGCCGGCAGGACGCCTCGTAGGGGGTGCCGGGCCCGGGATGCAGCACGCCGCACTCCCGGGCCCGGGCCACTGCGCCGCTGCGGCTGTGCGCGTCGAGCTTCCGGAACAGGGAACTGACCTGGGTCTTCACGGTGTTGCGGGACACGTGCAGCTCGGCGGCGATCTCCCGAAGCGTCAGCGGACCGCACAAGGCGCGCAGGATCCGGCGTTCCCCGGGGGACAGGTCCTGCGCTCGCGGCGCTGCACCTGATGCTGCTGGCTCGGGCCGTGCCGTGCCAAGGCGCGCGAGCAGACCGCCCAGCACCTCCGGAACGGCACCGTCATCCTCGGGCACGGACACGGGGACGGCGCCGCGAACGCCGCGCGGCAGACCCGAGGCGACGACACCGGCCAGCGCCCACAAGTGCGGCTCGCCGCCGTGGACGGTCGCCGTCATCGCCCGCGCCGCGCCGGACAGGGCCTCGGCGGCCTCGGTACGGGCGAGGTCCTCCAACAGCAGTCCCGCATGGCACAGATGGGCGGGCGCCGCGGCGAAGTGGCCGTTCAGACCCTCGGCACGGGCCGTGTCCAGAGCCTGTTCCACCAAGGTGCGCGCCCGTTCCCGGTTCCCGTCCAGATACGCGCACAGGGCCCGCGAGCCCAGGGCGCGGACCAGGACCAGCGAGTGCCGGGCGCCGTGCGCGTCGCGGACCGCCTCGGCCAGCCGGGCGTCCGCCTCCTGCGTACGCCCCTGCCACAGCAGCGCGGTGCCCTGGGCGACGCTAGCCAGCGCCCGCCAGGCGGTCAGCGCGGGGGGACGGCGGACAGCCGCCCCGTCGAGCCGGACCTGAGCGGCGCTCTCCCCCCGCAAGCAGCGGACGAGAGCCTGGGCAACGGCCGCCGCCTGCGTCACCGTTCCCCCTTCCCCCACGGTGCCCGGCCCGCACGGCCGGGCCTTCGCCACGTCGAGCCACCGCTCCGCCGCCTCGGGATCGCCCTCGCACAGCGCCGTCATCGCCGCCACGACACACAGCCGGGCGTCGGCGCGGACGGCGCGAGCCGGCAGCATGTGCAGCCACCGAGCGACGTCCGCGGTCCGGCCCGCGGCCAAGGTCTCCTCCCAGGCCTGAAGGACCGCCGTCAGCGCGCCGGGGGTGTCGCCGGCCGCCACGAAGTGCCGTACGGCGGGCGTCGTCCGACGCCGCTCGCCGTACCAGTGCCCGGCCGCGTGGTGCAGTGCCGCGGCCCCACCTGGCTGCTCGGTGGCCAGGACCCCGGCCAGCAGCGCGCGCAACGCCGGGTGGTGCCGGTAGGCCCCCGGTGCCGTACCCGAGGGCACGAGCAGCTGTACGGTCCGCGCGAGGTCGCGCAGCAGCACTCCGGCGCGGTCGCTGCCCGTGACGGCACGACAGGACTCCGGGCTCAGCTCGTCCAGGACGCTGGTGCGCAGCAGGAAGGCGCGCTGCTCGGTGGTGAGCCGGTCCAGGACCTCGGTGCCGAGGTAGTCGGCGACCGCGCGGGCGCCGTCGACGGCATGCCCGCCTTGACGGACACCGGCCGCGTACCCGGCGCGCGTGCGCCCCAGCATGCACAGGCCCGCCGCCCATCCCTCGGTCAGGTGGTGCAGCTCGCGCACCCTGCGCTCGTCCACCGGGCCGCCGGAGCCGCATGCCAGCAGGGCGGCCGCCTCCTCGGGGGTGAAGCGCAGCTCGTCCGCCGCGAGGTCGGCGGCGAGCCCCCGGGCGCGCAGCGCCGGCACCGGCGCCCCGGGGAGGTGGCGGGTGGCCAGCACGGCCCGCATGCCCGCGGGAAGCGCGGTCAGGAAGTCCCCCAGGCAGCGCAGGGCCGCCTGGTCGGTGAGCCACTCCACCCCGTCCAGCACCAGGGTGAGCGGCGATCCGCCCGCCGGCGCCGCCAGGATGCGCGGCAGCAGGTCCTCGACCCAGACCTCCAGGGTCCATGCCCCGGCGGGCGGAGGAGTGGGCAGCCCCGGCCGGAACCGGCTCAGCGCCGTGAGGATCCCGGCCCACAGCCGCGCCGGGGTGTTGTCGTACGCGTCCAGCTCCAGCCACGCCACCTGGCCGCCACGGGCCCGGAGGGCGCGGGCCCAGTCGGCGAGCAGCACGCTCTTCCCGGCGCCCGGCGGCGCCGAGACGACGACCACGGGCTCCACCGCGGCGTCCAGACGACGCAGCAGCCGCGGCCGCGGCACGAACCGCCGTGGCCGCGCGGGCGGGTGGAGCTTGTACTCGGCAATGGTGTTCAAGGAGCCTCCCACCGGGCCGTAGGGGTCCCCGGTGCCCGGCGGGCACGACACGGCACCGGGCACCGGGGGGACTGTGACGAAAGGGCCTAGCTCAGGACGCCGAAGCCGCCCGCGAAGTACAGCAGCGGACGGGCCTGCGCCTTGTGCTCGAAGTGCCGGACGTCGCCGACGAAGATGGTGTGGTCGCCGCCGGGCAGCGCCTGGGAGACGTCGCAGACCATCGTGGCGATCGCGTCCTTGAGCACCGGCACGCCGTGGTCCTCGTCGACGTTCACGCCCGCGAAGCGGTCCTTCACCGGAGCGGAGAAGGTACGGGCCAGGTGTTCGCAGTCCTCGCCCAGGACGTTGACGGCGAACCGGCCGTGCTCGGCGATCGCGGTGCGGGTGAACAGGTGGTTGCCGATGCACACGATCAGCTGCAGCGGGTCCAGCGACAGTGCGGAGACCGCACTGGCCGTCATGCCCACGGGGGCGCTTGCGGTCCGGGTGGTGATGACGCTGACCCCGGTGGCCAGGCGTCCCATCGTGGCGCGGAAGGCGACGGTCATGTCGAGGGTTTCAGTCATGGGAGACCTCCGGGAAGGAGTGTGCCGAGCCCTGGTGGACGTGGTGAACTGTGCGCCGCCGCCTGTTAATAGGAGGGAAACCGCACTGTGGCCGGGGGTTCACGGCTCATCGGCGCAGCCGCTCGACCAGGCGTCTCATCTCTTCCGACGGGCGCACGCCGAGATCGGCCATGGCCCGCAGGTAACCCCGGTACAGCTCGATGAGTTCGTCGTCGTCCCCGGCCGCCTCGGCGCCGGCCAGCGCCAGCCGCCAGGCCTGCTCGCGGTACGGATCACGTTCCAGCGCCGCTCCCGCCAGCTCCCGCGTCTCACGGATCCGGCCCAGGCGCAGGGCGACGGCGCCGGCGTCGACCTGCGCCTGGATGAGCGCGGCCGCCAGTTCCTCGCGCCGGGCGTCCAGCCACGGCGTGGACACGCCCTCGAAGTACGAGCCGCGCCCCGCGGTCCGCAGCGCCTGCAGGAGGGTGTGGAGCCGGTGCTCGCCGTCCTGCCTGCCGGCCTCGGCCAGCAGCCGCCGGAAGGTGCCCGAGGAGCCCGCCGCGGACGCCTCGGGCGTCAGCCGGTAGACGTCACCGTCCTGCAGGAGCGCCAGCCCTTCCGGCAGCACCTCCCGCAGCCGGTACACCGCCTGCCGCAGGTAACTGCGCCCCGCGGCGTCGCTCCGGCCGGGGAACAAGGCGCTCAGTAGCATCGGGCGCCGCGCGGTCGCGGCGGGCCTGGCCAGCAGGAACGCCAGCAGTTCGGTGCTCTTGGCCAGGCGCGGGTGGACCTCCCGCCCGTCCGCGGACAACCGGACCGCCCCGAACTCCTCGAGGACCAGCCGCGGTGCGGCGGGGGCGCTGAGCGCCGGGCCGGAGGACCGCGCCGCCACCAGCTCGTGCCAGGGCGAGGAGTGCGAGGGCTCGGCGTCGGCCCTGCGCACGGCCACCGCCGGCATGTCGTCCAGCGCCTGCAGCAGCAGATGGCGGCCGCCCTGGGCGGCGGACACCCCCAGGGCCAGGTCGGCCGCGGCGTCCGCGGCCTCCACGTCACCGGCGCGCCACATCGCCTCGCTCAAGTAGACGGCCGCGGTGGGCAGTTCCAGTAGCAGGTCGCCCGCGGTCATGGCGGCGACGGCGTCGGCCAGCCGGCGGGCCGCCTCCTGGTCCCGGCCCGCCAGGAGCAGTTGCAGGCCGTGCCACGTGCCGGACAGTTCCCGGGTGAAGGCGTAGCGGGCGCTGCCCCGAAGGCCGGCCGCGGTCAGCGCCCGGGCGGCCCGCGCCAGGTCGCGGTCGAGCCGCAGCGCCAGTTTGGCCTCCAGCAGCAGGCTGAGGATCCCGTACACGCGTGAGCCGGTCGCGGCGATGGCCGGGCGTCCGGCCGCCAGCGCGGCCCAGGCCTCCTCGCGCCGTCCGAGGTCGGCCATCAGCTCCACGTCGTCGATGGCGGTCAGCCACACCGGCCGGGGTCCGTCCCCGAGGGACGCGTACATCTCGCCGGCCTGGGAGATGCGGCCGGTCGCGCGGAGCGCGGCGACGGTCCACGGGGCGCCGGTCGCCCGGCGCCAGGCACCGGGCGGCGCGGGATCGTCCTGGAGCTCGGCGAGCCGTCCGCCCATGTAGGCGATCCGCATCAGCATGACCTCGACCGGGCCCGCGGCGTCGGCCCGCAGGTCCGGGAGCGGGGTGAGGGGGCCGCCGTCCGCCAGCGACATCAGCGAGGCGGCGATGTCGCGGTGGCGGCCGGGGGGCATCACCTGCAGCATCCGCCGGGCCTCGTCGAGCCTGCCCGCGTGCCAGAAGCACCACACCAGCAGCGCCAGGTCCTCGCTGCCGCCGGGCTGTTCGGGCAGCCGGCCCCACCAGGACCGTCCGTGGTGGTCGGCCAGCCGCAGCCCGCGCCAGCACTGCTCACGGCCGAACGCGACGCGCAGCGCGGCGGACGCGAGCCCCGGGGCGGGCGGCCCGGGCACCGGCCGCATCCGGTCCAGCCAGCTCTCGGCCGTGGTCAGGTCCAGCCGGTCCAGGATGCCGGGCAGGACCTGTTCTGCGGCGCGCCGGGCCGCCGCCGACTCCCCGGCCATCAGCAGTTCGGTGACGGCGTCCTCGTGACGGCCCGCCGTCTCCAGCAACGCGGCGTGCCGGCGTCTCAGCTCGCGCCGGGCGCCGTCCTCCATGGCGTCGGCGCGTTTGCGCAGGTACTGACGGAACCGTGGCAGCACCCGCATGCGGGTGCCGTCACGGGACCAGGTCAGCGGCAGCCGGCGGTGGCGCAGGGAGGCCATGACCCGGTCCGGTCCGTACAGCCCCAGCGCGTTGGCGGACTCGGCGGTCACCTCGTCCAGCACGCTGGTGGCCACGAGCAGCGCCGTCTCGTCCTCGGTGAGTTGCCCCAGCAGGTCGGCGGAGAGCAGGTCGAGCCTGCCCGCCGCGGCCGCCGGGTCCGTGGCCCACCAGTCGTGCAGGACCCCGGTGACCCAGCCCCCGGTGGCCCGCACCCGCAACTGCGCCTGGCCGTCCTGCCCGGTGGGTCGCAGGGCACGGGCCGCCTCGGAGACGTCGAAGGCGAGGTCGGTGTCGTCGAGGAACGCCACGCGATGGACGTCTGCGAGCCCTCCGATGCCCTGGGGCGGATCCGTGCGCGTGACGAGCACCAGCCGCAGCCCCCGCGGCGGTTCCACGACGAGCGCGGTGAGCGCCTCCTCGGCCGTGGCCCGGCCTGCGACGTGTTCCAGCCCGTCGACCACGAGCACGGGCGGCCCCGCGCCGCCGGCGGACACGGCCTCCGTCAGACGGCCGCGGAGCACCTCACCGGCGCCGTCCCCGGCGGGGAGCCCGCCCAGGGGGATCCAGGCTGCCGGGCCCGGCAGGGCCCGTGCCGCCTGGAGCACCGCGGTGGTCTTTCCCGCCCCGGCGGAGGCCGCGACGACCAGCACGGGGTGACCCGCCAGCGCCTGAAGGACGCGGCGGGTCACCCGCGGCCGGGGCACGACGTGCGCCGGCAGGTCCGGCAGGGCCGGGCGCCGCCCGTCAGGAAGGCCGGGGGTCATGAGCCGACCGTCCCGGCTCGAGCACGAAGGTGTGACGGAGCAGGGTGTACGGCTGGTCGGTCCGCGTGCCGTAGGGACCGGTGCCGGCCGGGTGGCTCGCGTACTGCGTCACCAGCGACTGCTTGACGCCGAAGACCGGGTCCTGGTCGAGGTACAGGTCGTCTGAGGGGAACAGCATCGTGGTCACGCGCTGGAACCCCTCGGCGGCGATCATGACGTGCAGATGCGCCGGCCGCATCACGGACCGGCCGGTGGCCCGCATCATCTCGCCCACCGGACCGCCGTCGGGGATGGGGTAGCTGGACGGGCGGATCGAGCGGAAGCGGAAGCGCCCTTCGCCGTCGGTGCGCAGCAGGGCGCGCATGGCCGGGTCGGACAGGCCGGGGACGTCCACGTCGTAGTGGCCGTCCGCGTCGCTGTGCCATACGTCTATCCCGGCGTTGGCGACCGGCGCGCCGTGGTCGTCGGTCACCAGTCCCTCGAAGAACAAGGGCGTGCCCGGCAGCCCCTCGGAGATGTCGGCGCCGTCGGCCGCCTGCGGGCGGTCGTCGCGGAAGAAGGGACCGAGCACACTGTTCTGCGTCGATCCCTCCGCCCGCCGGTTGCCGAGCGCGTCGACCAGCATCGTGATCCCCAGCACGTCGGACAGCAGGATGAACTCCTGCCGCGTGGGGGTGCACTTCTGCCCCGTACGCGTGAGGAAGTCCACGCCGCGCGCCCATTCCTGCTCGGTCAGACCGGTCTCACGGACGAAGTCGTGCGCGTGCCGGACCAGGCACTCGAGGATCTCGGCGAGGCGGTCGTCCTTCGCGTCGCGGACCGTGGCGACGACGGCCTCGGTGATGGTGGAATCGGTGAGGTCACGCATGACGGGCTCCCGTCGGGTCGGAGGAATGGTCGTCGGCGGCCCGGTGGGGCGGTTCGCCCGCCCAGGCCCTTTGGAGGAGGTCGCGTACGGCGTCCCGCCGTACCGGGCGCGGGTTCCAGTAGCCGTCCCGGACGATCAGGTCGGCGGCCTCGCCGATGCCCGACTCGGGCATGCCGAGGTCACGCAGCGCCCGGGGCGCGCCGATGCCGCCCGCGAAGTCGAAGACCGCCGTCGCGGGATCGAGGCCGGCGCCGGGCAGCGCCCGGCCGATCCGGGCCACGGCCGCCTCGGCCGCCGGGGCGTTGTACGCGATGACGTGGGGCAGCACGACGGCGTGGGTCTCCGCGTGCGGCAGCTCGAAGGAGCCGCCCAGGACATGGCACACCTTGTGGTGCAGGGCCATGCCGACGGTGCCCAGGCAGGTCCCCGCCAGCCACGCCCCGTACAGCGCGGCGGCGCGCGCCTCGGTGTCCGCTGGATCCCGAAGGAGCGCCGGCAAGGCCGCGGCCAGGGCGTCCAGGGCCTCACCGGCGGTGAGGAAGGCGAGCGGGTCGCCGTCCTGGGCGTACAGGGCCTCCACGGCGTGCGCCATGGCGTTGAGTCCGCTGACCGCGGCGACGTGCGGGGGCAGCGTCATGGTGAGGTCGACGTCGTACACGACCGTGTCGAGCAGGATCTCCGGCAGCCGCCGGGTGGTCTTCACACCGCCCTGGGTCTCGCCCAGGATCGGGGTCATCTCCGAACCCGCGTAGGTGGTGGGAAGGGCGAGCTGCGGCAGCCCGGTGCGCAGCGCGACGGCCTTGCCGAGGCCGATGGTCGAGCCGCCGCCCACGGCGACCAGGCAGTCCGCGCCGGCCGCGCGGGCCGCGTCGACCGCCTTCCCGGTGACGGGCACGGGCGTGTGCGCGGCCGCCTGGTCGAACACCCCGGCGGCGAGCGGGCCGAGGAGCTCGCTCACCTCCCGGGCCTGGTCGGTCTGGCCGGGGGTGCACAGCACGAGGGCCCGGCCGCGCCCCAGCGCCCTGACCTCGTCGGCGAGCCCCTTGCGCGTTCCGCTGCCGAAGACCACTTTCGTGATCTGTCCTCTATGCACGAACGACTTCATAGTTGCCCCTTGCACATTCTTTACCGGAAATGGAGTCTCATCGGCCGCTCGGTGATGCGTCAATGAATGTTTCGCGCGATCGCGCGCGCACGGCGCCGATTACCCCATTCACGCGACGAACGGCCGGCTCCCCGGATCCGGGGACAGGAGCGGATATCACCCATCCTGGTGATGCGCGCGGCGTGAGGGCCGCCCACGGAGGAGGGCAGCGGAAACGCCACCGTGGGTACGGGCGGCGGAAAGGCCCCGATTCCGACTTCGGCCCCAACGGGCCCTCGCTCCCGCTCCCTTGGGTGCCTACGGGGTCTGCGCGGTGTTCCGCATGCGGGCGGCGTCCCGGCTCGGGGGAGCGCCGAACTGGCGGCGGTACTCGCGGCTGAACTGCGAGAGGTTGTCGTACCCGACGCGTTGGCCGACTCCGGTGACGTCGCCCGGGTGGGTGGCGAGCAGCAGCCGTGCCTCCTGCAGTCGGATCTGCTTCTGGAACTGGATGGGGCTCATCGCCGTCACCGCCTGGAAGTTGCGGTAGAAGGCGGAGACGCTCATGCCGGAGCGACGTGCCACGTCCTCGACCCGGAAGGGCTCGGCATAGTGCTCGCGAATCCAGCGCACGGCCCGGGAGACGTGGCTCAGGCCGCTGTCGGCCAGGCCGAGCTGGCGCACCGCCGCACCCTGCTCACCGGTGATCAGCCGCCAAAGGATCTCGCGCTTGACCAGCGGGGCCAGCACGGCGCGGTCGCGGGGCTCGTCGAGCAGGCGCAACAGCCGGACCACCGCGTCCAGCAGCGCCGCCGGGGCGTCGCTGACGGCGATACCTGACGGAGCGCCCCCGCCGGCCCGGGGGATGTCGCCCGGGCCGGCCTGCAACAGCAATTCCGCGACGGCGGACGGTTCCAGCGTGAGCCCGAACCCCAACGCGGGCCGGCCGGGGTCCGCCTGGGTGAACTGCCCGGTCACGGGCAGGTCGACGGATGCGACCAGGTACTGCCCGGGTCCGTACTCGTAGACCCGGTCGCCCAGCGCGAGGCGTTTGGCGCCCTGGGCGATGACGGCGAGCACCGTGCCGGACATCGAGGGCGCCGGCGGATCCGTCCGGTCCACCCTCGAGACCAGGACGCCGTCGATGTCCGTGGCCGAGTCGGGGCGGGCGTGCCGGGCCAGCAGGGTGCGGAACTCTTCGAAGGGCATGCGCCCATTGCAGCACCCTTGCGTACGGCAGCTCCCCCGTCTGAGAGGAACGTGCAAGGACGAGCGAGCATCGTTCTAACGTTTACGCAGGTCAGCTCGGTTGAATGGAGTCACCCCACTCCATCACCGGGAAGAAGGAATCCATGATCGCGCAGTACGGCTTCAACGCCACCCTGACCGCCAGGCCCGGAACGGGCGACCAGTTGGTGGACCTGCTGCTGACCGGGCTGAACGAGGGCAGCCCCGGGGCGAGCGAACACTGCGTCGTCTACCTCGTCTCCCGTTCCGCGTCCGATCCCGACGTCGTCCACGTCACCGAGGGGTGGACGAGCGAGGAGGACCACCACCGGATCTTCGCCGGCGAGGCCGCGCAGGCCATCGTGGCGCGGATCGGCGGACTGCTGGCCGATGAGCCCGCGTACACCGACTACGTCCCGGTCCGCGGCAAGGCCGCCTTCTGAAGCCGGAACGCCGCCGCGTCCGTCACCACCCCACGAAAGGCCCACGACCATGACCACGAGCATGCCCGCGACCACCTCCACGACCACGCCGCGACCCGCCCTGGACCCCGAACTGCTGGACCTCCTGGCCGACATGCCGCTGATGTCCCGGCTCAGCCCGGAGGTGCTCGCGCAACTGCGCCGGATGCCGTCGCCGCCCGTCGACTCCCTCACCGCCCACCGTCGGGTCGACCGGCGTGAGTTCACCGTGCCGGCCGAGGACGGTACGCCCCTCCCCATGTCGGTGTTCAGCTCCGCGAGCCCCGATCGCAGCACGGCCGCACCCTGCATCTTCTGGCTGCACGGCGGTGGGATGGTCATGGGCGACCGGTTCTCACAGGTCGACATCCCGCTGGAGTGGCTCGACACCTTCGGCGCGGTCGTCGCCTCCGTGGACTACCGGCTCGCCCCCGAGGCCACCGGCACCACCCTCGTCGAGGACTGCTACCAGGGGCTGCTCTGGATTTCCGAACACGCGGAGGAACTGGGCATCGACCCCGCCCGGATCGTCGTCGCCGGCGCCAGCGCGGGCGGCGGGCTCGCGGCCGGAGTCACCCTGATGGCCCGCGACCTCGGCACCCCCGCCATCGCCGCCCAGATGCTGATCTGCCCCATGCTCGACCACCGCAACACCACCGTCTCCAGCCGCCAGTACTCCGGCGGCCCCGGCGTCTGGACCCGTGAGATGAACGCGTTCGCATGGCGCGCGGTCCTCGGCGACCGCACCGACGACGAGGTGTCCCCGTACGTCTCGCCCGCACTGGCCGACGACCTCTCCAGCCTGCCGGCCACCTACGTCGACACCGGCTCCGCCGAAGTCTTCCGCGACGAGGACACCGACTACGCCACCCGGATCTGGGCGGCCGGCGGACAGGCCGAACTCCACGTCTGGGCAGGCGGTTTCCACGGCTTCGACGCCCTGTACCCGCAGGCGCGCATCTCGGCCACGGCCCGCCGGACCCGCACCGACTGGCTCGCCCGGCTCCTGACCCCGCACGGCGCCGCGTGACGCCGAGATGTGTGAGGGGGGTGCGCCGGAATCCCGGCGCACCCCCGCTCCGTCAGGGCAGGATCTCGACGTACCCGTCGGTTCCGTGCACACGGATCCGCTGCCCGTCCCGGATCCGCCGGGTGGCCTGGTCCACGCCCACGACGGCCGGCAGGCCGTACTCCCGGGCGATCACCGCGCCATGTGTCATCAGACCGCCCACCTCGGTCACCAGGCCCGCGATGGCGACGAACAGCGGCGACCAACTGGGGTCCGTGAAGGTTGTGACCAGGATGTCGCCCGCCTCGAGATCGGCCTCCGCGATGTCGAGGATGACGCGGGCCCGTCCCTCGACGGTCCCGGCGGAGACCGGGAGGCCGATCAGGGCGCCGGCCGGCACGTCGTCGCGCCGGTACGCCCCGGTGAGGGCCTCGCCGTCCGATGTGAGGACCCGGGGCGGTGTGAGCGCCTGGTACGACCGGAAGGCGTCCTTGCGCTGCTGGATGAGCCGGTCGTCCACCTGGTGCGACCGCACCACGTCGTGGAATTCCTGGAACGTGAGGTAGAAGACGTCCTCCTTCTCGGCGAGCACGCCGGCCCGCACGAGGCGCTCGGCCTCCTCCCGCAGGGCCTGCTTGTAGACGAAGTAGCGGCTGACGATGCCGTACTTCGGGTACTCCCGGTACCCGATGAAGGTCCTGACCCGGTCGATCATCCGCTTGGTCTCGTCGGCCTTGCGGTCCCCGTCCGGCAGGGCCCGCAGGCGTGACAGCACCTCCTGTTCCTTCTCCTGCGCCTTCTGCCGGCCTTCCTCGAAGCGCCGCTGGGCGGCGCCCGGCTCGAAGTTCCTGACGTTGTCGAGGATCACGGGCACGAGCGCGGTGGGGCGCTCGCGCCAACGCGGCCTCGTGATGTCGATCTCGGCGACGCAGCGCATGCCGTACCGGTCGAGGTAGCCCTCGATGGCGTCGCGCGCCTCGGTCCCGCCCGCGAGTTTCGGCAGCTCGTCCAGGAAGCCCTCGTCCTGGACGCCCTGGAGGAACGCCACCACCTCGGCATGCGGGCGGATCACGTCCGCGACGTCGAGCAGCGCCAGTCCCATCTCCGACGTGATGTTGTCGGGGGCGGACAGCGTGAGCGTGTCAGCCGCGTTCTTCTCGTCCAGCCACTCCTGCAGCTTGTCGTTGAGCCACCAGGTGGCCTCCATCCCCGCCATGATCGCCTGCATGTTCAGCGGATCACCGAGGGCCCGCTTGTGCTCCTCGAAGGCCTCCAGCAGGAAGGCGAACAACGCCGGGCCGGTCTTCGCCTGGATGTCGCGCTCCAGGGCCGCGATGGACGCCTCGCTGCGCTCGATCAGCTCGGTGACGATGGCCGGATCGGTCTCGATCGGAGCCGGCGCAGCGCCGAACGGGGGCCCGCCGGGACCCGCGTCCGGGAGCGACGGGACGAAGTCGCCGCGGTCGAGGACGGTCTCCAGGGCGTCCCTGACCAGCGGATCGCCCTTCCCCATGACGTCCAGCAGGGCGGCGCGACTCGCGGGCGAGGCCAGGCGCCGGGTGGCGTCGACGAACAGCCTCCCTCCGGCCGCGTGCATGGGCGCCATGGCCGTCAGCTGCCACATGGACAGCCCCAGGGGCTTCATGGGGTCGGTCATCATCTGCTGATGGCCGACGGAGACGTAGACGTGGTTCTCCTCGTCCCCGGCCTCGGGGATGGGGAACAACGTCGTGATCGGCCGGCTCTGGACGATCTGGAAGGCGTCGTCGACCAGGCACCATTCGATGTCCTGCGGGCGGCCGAAGTGCCCTTCGATCCGCCGCCCGAGCTGCACGAGCCGTACGACCTGCGCATCCGTCAACGCCGGCTGCTCCTGCCGCTGCGCGTCGATCGCCACCTCCTGCGTGCCGCCGGCCGGCAGGGCGCGAACCGCACGTTGCTTGGCGGCGATCGCCTTGGTGACGACTTCGCCGTCCCGCACCGTGTAGACGTCCGGGTTCACCAGGCCGGAGACCAGGGCCTCGCCGAGGCCGAAGCCGGCGTCCACGGTGGCGAGCTTCCGGTTGCCCGTGACGGGGTCGGCCGTGAACAGGATGCCGGACGCGTGCGGGAAGACCATCTGCTGCACGACCACGGCCATGTGGACCGTACGGTGGTCGATGCCGTTGCGCTGGCGGTAGGTCACGGCCCGCTCGGTGAACAGCGAGGCCCAGCACCGGCTGACGTGCCGGAGGATCGCCACCGGCCCCACGACGTTCAGGTAGGTGTCCTGCTGGCCGGCGAAGGAGGCCGTCGGCAGGTCCTCCGCCGTCGCGCTGGACCGGACGGCGTAGGCGGCCTGCTCGCCGAGCCGGGCGAGCGGGTGGGTGATCGCCGCCGCGAGATCGCCAGGGATGACGATCCCTTCGATGGTCCGGCGGATCCGTGCGCTGAGCGTGCGGATCGCCTCGCGGTCGTCCGGGTCCAGGCGCGACAGCTCATCGAGCCGCTCGCCGATCGACGGCGCCTCCGCCATGATCCGCCGGAAGGCGTCCGTCGTCACGCAGAAGCCGGCCGGCACGCGGATGCCTTCGATCCGCGACAGCCCGCCCAGGTGCGCGCCCTTGCCGCCGACGACCGTGACCTGCGTTTCGTCGACCTCTGGCAGATCGATCACGTACTGCACGTCGTGCCCTCATTTCCGCAGGTTGTGGCCTCGGCCGACGATTGTGCGCCACCCCCGGGGCCTTGCCGCAAGCCCCCTGGTGCGCTATACCTTGAGAGTGGCAAGGAGAGACGTCTCCTTGCCTTTGCTTTTTCGCCGTCCGCCGGGACGGCCGAGCCGGACGTCCCGGCGGTCTGCGGATGCGGCCGCGGAACGGGAATGCGCAACGGCCCGCCGGAGGAACCGGCGGGCCGTCACGAAGACCGTGGCTAGGGGATGCGTACCGTCACGGACTTGCCGGGCTTGAGGGTGAGCTGCTTGCGGAAGTCGCCGGCGCGCAGCTCGGTGGCGGTCCCGCCGGTGCTGCGGATGGTCGCCTCGGTCACCTTGCCGTTGCGCCAGGACAGGTCCACCTCGAAGCCGCCGCGGGCGCCGACGCCGGTCACGGAACCCTTGGCCGCCCAGGCCTGGGGGAGTGCGGGCAGCAGCTCGATGACGCCGGGCCGTGAGTAGAGGATCATCTCCAGCGCGGCGGTGGCACCGCCCAGGTTCGCGTCGATCTGGAAGATCGTGTAGCTGCCCTGGCTGTACATGTCGAACCAGTTGGCCGAG
This sequence comes from Streptomyces sp. PA03-6a, assembly GCF_033792765.1. NCBI lineage: Bacteria > Bacillati > Actinomycetota > Actinomycetes > Kitasatosporales > Streptomycetaceae > Streptomyces > Streptomyces sp. PA03-6a. The sequence continues at coordinate 45,526 of NZ_JARAVK010000021.1, forward strand.
GTGCCGTTGCCATTGGTGATGGACGGCCGCAGGACCGTCAGGTACAGCTGGTAGGCCTTCTCCGCGTCCTTCAGCCGGGACCAGCACAACGACCGCCACGCGCACGCCCAGCCGAAGCTGTCCATGCCGCGGGCGGTGAGCAGCGCACGGACCCCTTCGAGCAGCTCCGCCGGGCTGGTGTCGGCGGCTATCCGGTCGCCCGGGTAGAAGCCGATCAGCGGCGACAGGTGCCGGTGCGTGACCTCGCCGAGGTTGTCGGGGGTCATCCATTCCTCGAGCCAGCCGGTCTTCGGGCTGACCCGGGGCAGGTAGAGCTTGGCCTGCATCGCGCCGAGCTCGGCGGCCAGCTCGGTGTCCCGGTGGAGCACGCGGGAGGCGGTCTTGAACTCCTCGAAGAGCTCCCACGCCAGTTCCTGCCCGTAGGTGTTGCCCTTCCCGTCCGGACCGTGCTCCGGCGACCAGGAGGTGTCGTCGATCAGGACCTGCTGGGACGTGCCGTCCGTCCCGGTGACCGTGGTGCTGATCAGGCGCGCCTGCCAGAACTCCGCGGCCCCCTTCAGTACGGGGTAGATCAGCTCCAGGTAGGCGCGGTCCTGGCTGTACTCGTAGTGCCGCCACAGGGAGTTGCACAGCCAGGCGTTGCCGGAGGGGTGCCAGGCCCAGCCGCTGCCGCCGTGGATGTTGGTGGAGAACGCGACCGCCCAGCCGGCGATCTTGCCCGTGCTGTTGCGGAACCGGTTGCGTTCGTCGTTGAACAGCCGCTTGGTGACGTCGGTCCAGACCGGCAGCTGGGACACGCAGTACCGGGCGAGGGCGTACGCGTTCTCGCCCAGGCCGGCCGGGTCGGCCAGCCAGTAGTTCATCTGGACGTTGATGTCGGTGTGGTAATCGGCGTACCAGTCCGGATTGTTGTTGTGCACCCAGATGCCCTGCAGGTTCATCGGCAGCCAGTCGCGGGAGCCGGTGATGGTCAGGTAGCGGCCGTACTGGACGTAGGCGGCTTCCAGTTCCGGGTCCGGCGTCGTCGCGTCGGTGTACCGCACGGCGATGCGCGACCAGGAGTCCAGGGACCGCTGCAGCGCCGACGACTCGCCCAGGTCGATGCTGAACCGGTTGTAGAGCCGGTGGTAGTCGGACACATGGGTCTTGAGCAGCTCGTTGCCGGACACCTTCGCCGCGGCGGCGATCTTGGCGCGGGCCACCGCGAGGGGATCGGTGCCGGGCTCGCGGAACTTCTTCGCGGCGTCGGGGGAGTAGTCGGTGCCGCCGCACACCACGATCAGCAGCTCCCGGCACCCGGCGAAGGACAGCTTGTCGCCCTCCACGCCGACCCGGCCCGACGCACTGACCGCGGTCACCGCCGCCGCGTAGCGCAGACCGTTCTTCAGCGTCCCGGCGAACGACACGTGCCCGCTGCCGCCCGCGGTGGTCTCGCCGTGCGTGCCGGCCAGCGAGACCGTACCGGTGTGCGGCCCGCCGCTGAGCCGGACGACGACCACGTCGTCCGGATGGCTGGCGTACACCTCGCGGCGGTGGAGGTTGCCCTCGTGCAGGTACTCCGCGGAGACCACGCCGTTGCTAAGGTCGAGCCGGCGACGGTACTTGCTCACCGCCTTGCCGGAGTGGCCGGGCAGTGCGATCCGGAGCTTGGCCAGGAGGCCGAAGCTGCCGAAGTCGTCCGGCCCGTACGGCAGTTGGCCGTCGTCGGTCAGGGTGTCGTTGGTGCCGCCGGTCCAGAACGCGCCGTCGGTCAGGTAGAGGAAGTCGTCCGCCGGATCACCACCGACCAGCGCGCCCAGCCGGCCGTTGCCGACGGGCAGTGCCTCCTGGATGATGCGCGCCTCGTTGGCGGGCGTGCGGTACCAGAGCGACGTGGCCTTCCCCTCCGGGACGATGTCCACGCTGGTCGGACGGGCGGGAGCGGCATGTGCGGCGAACGGGTAGAGGCCGCTCGACAGGGCGAGAGCACCACTGGTGGCGCCGGCCAGGCGGAGGAAGTCACGTCGGGAAGAAGCGGACACGGCAAGGGTTCCCTTCCAGGGTCGCAGCAGCCCACGAAAAGTATTCATAAATAATCAAGTTGTTTCGCCCATGTCAACGGCCGATGCCAAATTAACCCGACCTTTGCCCTCGTCGCTGTTGATCTTATGGAGTTTTAGTCCGCGATTTCCCCACCTTCGGCTCGAACTTCAAGGTCCATGATGCGATGAGGTCGGATGTCTGCGATGCCACGGCGAAGGCGCTCTGACGGATCGTCGGGTGTCAGTGCACGCACGCTCATCGACGGCGGCGCATGGTGTGGTGTCGAATGGCCGTCATGGACGGCGCGGCCGCACCGTGGGGAGGGCAGCACTGTGGACCCTGCGGAAGTGACGAACGCCGACGCCTGGACCGCCTACGGAGCCCACCACGTGGCCAGGGGCACCGACGTCCCCGACGCGGACGACATCTCCTGGGGCTTCTGGCCGGACGAACACGGCGTGGAGGCCCTGGGCGACCTGCGTGGCCGGCGGGTCGCGGACCTCGGATCGGGCCTGGCCAGGCATGCCGCCCACCTGGTCCGTGCGCACGGTGCCGACGTCGACGCCGTCGAAGCCTCGCCCACCCAGTACGAGCGCGCCGCTGCGCGTTACTCGGCCGTGCCGGGATTGCGCCTGATCCTGGCCGACGCGGTCGAGCATCTGCGGCGGGCGGATCCGTACGAGGTGATCTACTCCGTCCACGGTTTCGCGTACGTCGACCCGCGCCGGCTGCTGCCCGCCGTCGCGGACGCGCTGGCACCGGGCGGCAGGCTGGTGTTCTCGGTCCTGCACACCGACTCCGACGGCCAAGGCCCCTCGGACACCGTCACGGCCCGCCCGCAGATCCTGCCCCTGGCGGGCGGCGGGCGGCTGACGGTGCAGATGTGGGTCCTGACGCCGGAGTTGTGGCGGGACCTGCTGGAGGAACACGGCTTCGTCGTCGAGCGGATCGAGGTCCTGGACGCGCCGGAAGCGGGCGTCCCGACGTCCTGCCGGCTGTACCGCGTACGTCGGCGCACCCGGGTCACCAGCCGCCCCCGCACCACCGGCCCGCCGCCGCCGAACACGGCCCTCGGCGTCGGGGCGATCCTCCACGGCCCCCGTGGTCTTCTGCTGGGCCGGCACCGTCGGGGTACGTGGGAGCTGCCCGGGGGTTCGGTGGAAAGGGGGGAGTCCCTGGCCGGTACGGCCGCCCGTGAGGTGAACGAGGAAACCGGCTGCACCGTACGCGAGGAGGACGTCGAACTGCTCGGCCTGCTCCTGGACGAGGCCCAGGGCACGCTGCGGGCGACCGTCGCCGCGGTGATCACCGCATGGGACGGCGAGCCGGCCGACCAACCCGGCGAGAGCGTGGGCGACTGGCGGTGGTGGCCGCTCGACCGGCTCCCGAACGGCCTGTTCGTTCCCAGTGCCCAGTGCCTGACCACCTGGCACCCCGACCTGCCGATCGAGCACCTGCCCGCCCGGCTCCACCCCCTGCAGGGAGCCGGGGGCGTGCGCGCCCGCCGCGAAGGCGTATGAGTTCGGGCCGCAGGCAGGCGGGTTGCCCTTGGCCACCGCGCTCTGGATGATCTCTGCCGGTCTGGGTCCGGGCCCGGTGGACCCCTCGTCAGGCCGTGTCGGCTGCCTCGGCCAGGATCCGGGCCAGTTCTGCGGGCTGGGTGATCATGGGCCAGTGGCCCGAGTCGATGTCGGCGAAGTCGACGTGCTTGGTCCGGGCGAGCTCCGGGATGTCACCGGCGTTGATCCACTCCTGCGCCTGCGCGGGCGTGAACTCCGGGCATACGAGCACGACCGGGACGTCGAACCTCCGTTCGTCCGTCAGTCGCACCAGTGCCTTGGACACACCTGCGGGCACCGGGATCGCGGCGGACGCCAGGTCTCGCCTGGCGCCGTCGTCGAGGTCGGCGGCGTCCGGCCCCTCGAAGGGGCCCCAGCCGGGGAAGGGCATGACGCCGTCCGTCACCTCGAAGAAGTCCGCGTACGGCTGACCGCCGGCGGTCGGGAAACCGCCGATGAGGGCGACCTTGGCGACCCGCCCCGGCCGCCGGTCGGCAGCCAGCCAGGCCAGCGTGGAGGCGGCGGAGTGCCCCACCACCAGGGGCTTGCCGGGTGCCGCGTCCACCGCGGCGAGCACCGTCGCCAACTGGTCGTCGAGCGTGGCGGACACGGAGCCGTCCCCCTGGCCCGGGAGGGTGAGCGGCACCGGGCGGTGGCCGAGCGATTCCAGCGCGGACGCGACGCGGCCCCACACGGATCCGTTCAGCCACAGGCCGCCGATGAGCAGGATGTCCATGGTCGGTTTCCCTTCTCCAACTTCGTGGACGCCACCGTAGGAGGAGATCCGGACGATCCACTGCCGGTTCATCCGGGCTAACCTGCTCCCGTGCCGAACGATCTCAGCCCCACCGCGCGGGCGCTGCGCGCCCTGGAGATCCTCCAGACCCGCCCCGGTACGACGGCCGGCGAACTCGCCGTGCGGCTGGGCGTCACCGAGCGCGCCGCGCGCCGGTACGTCGGGATCCTCCGGGAGGCAGGCATCACCGTGGAGTCGGCCCGCGGGCCGCATGGCGGGTACCGGCTGGGGCGCGGGACGAGGCTGCCCCCGGTGCACTTCACTCAGTCCGAGGCCCTCGGCCTGGTGATGGCGGTGCTCAGCGCCCAGCCGGCCGCAGCCGGCACCGACGACCTGGTCGGCGCCGCCCTGGGCAAGGTCGTCAAGGCGCTTCCGGAGAGCGTCGGCCAACAGGCTGCGCTGCTGCGGGAGTACGCGTCGGCCGCGGCGGACCCGTACGCGACGCGCCCCGATCCGGCCATCACCAGCGAACTCGTCGACGCCGTCGCGGCCCGGCGGCGCGTGTCGGTCACCTACCGCAGCGAGGCCGGCAACGAGTGGGAGGCGGAGGTGGATCCCTGGTCCATCGTCGTCCGCTACGGGCGCTGGTACGTGCTGTGCCACTCCCATCGTGCGGACGCGATCCGCACCTACCGGCTCGACCGGATCCGTGCGGTCCGGCCGACCGGGCACCGCTTCGAGCCGCCCGAGGGCCTCGACCCGGTGGCGGCGCTCGAGGAGAACCTGGGTCTGGGGTGGGAGTTCTCGACCCGCGTGGTGTTCGACGCGCCCCTGGCCGAGGTGGCCCCGTGGATCCGGCCGCCCATGGGGCGGCTGGAGCCCTCGGGGGAGGGATGCGTGCTGGTCGGCAGCACCCGCAACCCGGACATGTACGCGCAGGAATGGCTGGCGAGGGTGCCGTTCGCCTTCCGCGTCGAGGGCGGGGAGGAGCTGCGTGCCGCGGTTGCGGCGCTCGTGGCGCGTTTCGCCGCCGCCGTGGCGGACCGGTCCTGACCACGGCCTCGACGCGGAAGGCGTGCGGGGTCGGCGTCGCTGCTTGAGCCGGTCATCGGCAAGGATGTCCCGTCAATGCGGTGATCTCCCGTAGGGCCGGGAAAGGGGATGGCGCATTTGGGGCATCTGTGCGGTTATGGGAACTTTCATGGGTCCTGGCGGAGTGTCACGGCGCAGGCTGCTCGGTGCCGTGGCGGCCCTGACGCCCGTCGCTGCCGTTCCGGCTGTGCCCATGGCCGGTGCGGCCGACGTGGCGCCCGAGCCGTATGCGGACCTGGGGGAGGAGGCCGTCGCCTCGTTCCGCAGGGCGTGGGACGCCTACCGACGGCTGGCCTGGGGCCGTGACGAGCTGCGGCCGCTGCGTGGCTGCGGTGCGGACTTCTTCGTCCGGGGTCACACGTTCGGCCTCACGATCGTCGAGGCGCTCGACACGCTGTACCTGATGGAACTGGACGAGGACCTGGCCGCGGCCGTCCATTGGGTGCGCAACGAACTCGTCCTCGACCAGGACGTGTCGGTCCAGGTCTTCGAGTCGATCATCCGACTGGTCGGCGGGCTGCTGTCGGGGTACCTGGCGACCAGGGAACCCGTGCTGCTGGATCTGGCCCGCGACCTCGCGGACCGGCTGATGCCCGCCTTCGTCAAGTCGCCCACGGGCGCTCCCTACCGCTACGTCAACCTCTCCACCGGCGCGGTGGGCGGCCGGGTCAACTACCTCGCCGAGATCGGCACCTGCATCACCGAGTTCGGGGAGTTGTCCCGGCTCACCGGCGACCGCTCCTACTACGGTGCGGCCAAGCGGGCGCTGCGCGCGGTCTGCGAACGCCGCTCGCGGCTGGACCTGGTGGGCACCAGCATGAACGTCGAGACCGGGGCGTGGACCGGTACCACCGCCACCCTCGATCCGCCCGTCGACTCCTTCTACGAGAGTCTGTGGCACGGCTGGGCGCTGTACGGCGACGAGGAGCTGCACACCTGGTACACCACGCTGACCGCCGGGATCTTCCGGTATCTCGCCGACCGGGACACCGGGCGGCTGTGGTTCCGGCAGGCGCAGATGGCCACGGGCCGCGCGGCCGGCCACGTCGAGTCCGGGCTGACCGCCTTCTACGCCGGCCTGCTCGCCCAGAGCGGCCACCTCGCCGGCGGCGAGAGCTACCTCGACAGCTGGACGGCCGCGCTCGACACCTTCCGCCTGCCGCCGGACCTCTTCGACTACCGGACCCTGCGCGCGATCGACCCGTCCTACCCGCTGCGCCCGGAGTACGCCAACTCCTGCCTGCTCCTGTGGCTCACCACCGGGAAGGAGCTGTACCGCGCACGCGCCCGCGAGATGTTCGGCCGCCAGGAGCGCTACTGCAAGGTCCGCAACGGCTACACGGTCGTCCGGGACGTGACGGCGTCCCCGATGGAGCTCGGGGACCTGACCCCGGCGTACTGGTTCAGCGAGAACGCCAAGTACTACTTCCTGCTGTTCGCCGATGCACGCCGCTTCGACTACGGCTCCAGCTACCTGACGACGGAGGGCAACGTCCTGCGCGGGCTGCTGCACCCCGGCACCGCGGGCCCTGCCGGTAAGTGACGCGGCGAAGACGGCCGCCTGGTGATCACCCGTCATCGCCCGCGTGTGCGAGCAGTTCCTCGGGTGACCAGGCCAGGCGTCCGTCCGCGAAATCGGCCAGGACGCCCCGGACCCACGCCAGCTCCGCCGCCGCCATCGTGCGCACGTACCCCAGCTCCAGCGTCGCGATCCGCGGCAGCCCGCTGTCCGCTTCCCGGGCGAGGTCCGCGTCGTGCTGCGCGAGGGCCGTCTCCAGGGCCTCGGCGCGGCGGCCGAGCGCATCCCGCAGTGCCTCCGGCGTCAGCATCATGATCAGCGACAGCGCGGCGGGGAACTCGGGGAACTCCTGCTTCGGCGTGGAGAGCATCTCGTCGAGCCAGCGGTGCGCCGTCTCGCTGCCCGCCCCGGTGACCTCGTACACGGTGCGCTCCGGGTACTGCGCGTCCCGGCCCGTCTCGCGGACGGCGATCAGCCCGGCGGCGAGCAGGCGCTCCATGGTCCGGTACAGGCCGGCCCGCTGACCGACGTTGACGACCTGGTCCTTGCCCCATTCCTTGAGCAGCCGCTGGATGCCGTAGGGATGCAGCGGCTTGTAGTGCAGCAGGGCCAGGACGGTCAGGGCGAGGGGGGAACTCCGGGGCGCAGTGCTCATGGCCCGATGCTACCCACGGCCGAACTAGTTGACCAGAGACTAGTTGCAGTGCAACTATCACGTCATGACGAACTCGACTGGCACCACGAACGGCAAGGTCCGCTCCGCTCTGGTCATCGGCGGCGGCATCGCCGGTCCCGTTACCGCGATGGCGCTCCGGCAGGCAGGCATCGAGGCGACGGTCTTCGAGGCGTACGACGGCCCGGCGGACGGGGCCGGCGGCGGCATGGGACTGGCGCCGAACGGATTCCAGGCGTTCGACGCGATCGGCGTGGGCGACGCGATCCGCGCGGTCAGCACCGAGATGAACGGCATGGTGCTGCAGAGCTGGAACGGCAAGAAGCTGGCCGAGTTCGGCACGCTGCCCGGTATCGATCCGACGCGCTTCGTGTTCCGCGCGGAGCTGTTCCGGACCTTGCGTGAGGCCGCCGAGGAGCGGGGCGTGGCCACCGTCTACGGCAGACGCATCGTCGACGCGAGCGAGGACGCCGACGGTGTCACCGCGCGCTTCGAGAACGGCAGCACGGCGACCGCGGACGTGCTCATCGGCGCGGACGGACTGCGCTCCACGGTCCGCGGCCTGATCGACCCGACCGCCTCCGCACCGCAGTTCGCGGGCACGGCCGGGTTCGGCGCCATGGTCGCCGACGCCGGCGTCGCGCCCACCGACGGCACGATGCACATGACCTTCGGCAAGCGCTGCTTCTTCGCCTGGCAGGTCTTCGCCGACGGTACGGGCCTGTGGTTCATCAACCTGCCCGTGGCGCAGCCGCTCTCGGTCAGCGACCAGCGCGAGCGCGGCGGCGCCTACTGGCTGGAACACCTGGCGGAGGTCTGCGAAGGCGACGCCACCCCGGCCGGAAGGATGCTGGCGGCCACCGACCCTAAGGCCGTGCTCTTCGCCGGCAGCACGGAGAACATGCCGCAGCCGGTGCGCTGGAGCCGCGGCCGGATGGTCCTCACCGGGGACGCCGCCCATGCGCCCTCCTCCAGCTCCGGCCAGGGCGCCTCGCTCGCCGCGGAGAGCTCCGTCGAACTCGCACGCTGCCTGCGCGACCTGCCCCTGCCTCAGGCGCTGGCCCGCTACGAGGAACTGCGCCGGCCCCGGGTGGAGCGGATCATCAAGGAGACCGCCCGCACCAACGCCCGCAAGGCCGCGGGCCCGGTCGCGCGGGTGATCCGCGACGCGCTGCTGCCGACGATGTTCAAGCTGATGAAGCCCGAGAAGAACGCCTGGCAGTTCCGGTACCCGATCGACTTCGACGCCCCCGTGGCGTGACGACCGGAACCCGCTGAGCTGCGAGGAGTCACCCGGTCGGCTACCGAATGTGCATGCCGGGAAACGCAGGGTGATCATTGCTGTGGGCTCGCTGCTGTCCATGCCAGCTTCCTCTCCGGGCGGCGTCTGCCGCGCGCTGTGAGCCCCTTCCTGGAGGTGACGTGTTGTCCCGAATAGCCCTGCCTCAGGCGCCCGTAAGCCGACGCCGAGGTGGTCTGCGGATGTGGACGATGGCCGCGAGCGTGGCCCTGGCGTCCAGTGCTCTGACAGGTGCCGCGGACGCGGAAAGCGCCGACGGTGGACAGGCTGACGCCGTGAAACCCGGCGCCACGACCGCTCTCGCCGACCCGTGCTTCCTCTTCCCCTACTTCCCCGGGTACTGCCCGAGCCGCCCCGGCTACCACGGCTACCCCGGGTACCCGGGCCGTCCGTGGCATCCCGGCCGACCGGGCATCCCCGGGCCTCCTGGCCCGCAGGGCCCGCCCGGACCGCCCGGACCGCCCGGAACTCCCGGAACTCCCGGAGCGCAGGGTCCGGCTGGTCCTGCCGGGCCAGCCGGCCCGCAGGGCGACCCCGGAGCGCAGGGTCCCGCCGGGCCTGCCGGCCCGCAGGGCGACCCCGGGGACCAGGGCGACCCCGGGGCGCAGGGTCCGCAGGGTCCGCAGGGCCCGGCTGGTCCGCCCGGGACCGCCGCCGCCCCCCACGACCTGGTGGACTTCAGGGTCGGCGACGGAACGTTCACCCCGCCCGCCGGGGTCACCAGGGTCTTCGTCCAGGTATGGGGTGCGGGCGGGGGCGGCGGTGGAATCGGACTCATCCCCGTCCCCCTCGGTGGAGGCGGCGGTGCCGGCGGCTTCGCCTGGTGCCCGGTGGACGTGACACCCGGGACGGTCTACAACGTGACCGTCGGTCAAGGAGGGATCGGTGCCAACGCCATCGGCGTGAACGGTACCAACGGGGCGAACACCGTCCTGTCCGGCCCGAGCGGCATTCTCGCGAGGGGTGACGGCGGCACCGGAGGACGCGCCGGCCTCCTCCCCTTGACTCCCAGTCCCGGCGGAAACGGCTTCTGCTCGGTCGGCGGTACGACCCGTCAGGGCGCCGCGGGCCAGCCTCCCGTCGTGGCCCAAGGGCTGGCAGGCCCCGGCGGCCAGCCTGCGGTGAGCGGCATCGTCGAGCCCGCCCCACAGGGTGCGGGCACGGGAGGCGACGGTACGGTGGCCGCGCTGATTCCCGCCGACAACGGTGGCGACGGATACGCCGTCATCTGGTGGTAGCCGAGGACACGCATCAGGCCCGGCGCACCCTTCGGTGCGCCGGGACCTCGGGTTTTCGTGCCATGACCGGCTCGGTTCCGTTTGACGCAGCAGATGGCAGGCTCAGGTGCAGCGGCCGCAGCCGATCCGGTACCTTCGGTGCATGCCGGATGTGAGCGTGGACTACACCGAAGCCGAGCTGCGGCAGTTGCAAGTCGCCGCCGCAGCCGCCGGGATGTCCGTCGAGGACTACATCCACGCCACGACCGTCCTCGAAGGGCGCCGCCGCGTCTTCGTCTCCACGGCGCTCGACTTCCACGACGCCCACGCGGCCGCCTTCGACGAGGCCTTCCCCGACGACGCACCCCGCAGTGGAGCGGGTGCCGCCGCCTGATGGAGCTCTTCGTCGACGTCCGCTGGCTCCTGGAGATCCAAGAGGCCCGCATGACGGACCTGGCGGTACGCGACTACTCCGCACTGGTCGCAGCCGTCGCCCGGCACCGCGTGAACACCCCCGCCTTCGGTGCCGACTACGACGAGGCCTGGCGCGCGGCCGCCCTGATGCACACCATCATCCAGCTCCGCTTCTTCCCCGCCCGCAACGCCTTGTTCGGCGCGATGGCCGCGGTGGCCTACATGACGGCCAGCGGCCACACCCTCACCGCGCCCTACGCCCCGGTGGAGCTCGCCCGCGACATCGTCAGCGGCAAGGCCGACGTGTTCACCGCCGCCGAACGCATCCGCTCCTGGCGAGCGTGAAACGCAGGGCTGGCCGGGAATTCTGTTGCCGTTGATGTCTGAGGGCCCGCGGAGCACACTGCGCCGGTTGCAGCCGCGAGTGGGCACAGATTGACGCTCACCGCTGCGGTAGCCAAGCTGGTGAGGGGGCTGGTGGAAGGGACCGCGGCCGTGAGTGCTGGAACGAGTGGACTTCCCCGGCTGCTGACGGCGGCCGAGACAGCGGCGCCGGCGGATGCCGTCGACGTGGTTGCGGAGGACCTGCGGCTGCGTTTTCAGGCTACGAAGGTCTCTTTCCTCATTGTGGACCTGACGGGGAAGGCGGTAGCGCGGCTGTCCACCGCCGGGGCAGTGGGGGGTGACAGGGAAGCGGAACGGATCCCCCTGTTCGGCAGCGTCTACGAGCAGGTGATCCGTACCCAGCGGCTGTATCAAGAGACGACGAGCCGCGGACAGCGAATGATCGTACCGGTCACCAACCGGGGGGACGCCATTGGACTGCTGGAGCTGCTCCTGCCGACTGACTGCGGCGAAGACGTCCTTGATGCCGTCGGGGAAGCCGCCCATGCCCTGGCCTATGTCGTGATCGCCGACGGGCGTTTCACCGACTTCTACACCTGGGGCAAACGCTCCAGGCCCCCGACCCTGGCAGCGGAGATCCAGTACCAGCTGCTGCCCGCGTCATTGTCCTGCGAGGCCGCGCAGTTCACCCTGTGCGGGAGCCTGGAGCCCTCCGAAGACCTCAGTGGCGACACCTTCGACTACTCCGTGGACCGGGACACCCTGCACTTGTCGGTGACCGACCCCATGGGGCACGACATCGACGCCGCCCTGGCCGCCACGGTCCTGGTGGGCGCTCTGCGCGGCGCGCGCCGTGTGGGAGCCGGCCTGGCCGAGCAGGCTCGTCGGGCCGACCAGGCCCTGGCTGATCACGGCCACGGTCACGCCACCGGGCAGCTCCTGCGTATCAACCTCCACACCGGGCAGGCCCAGCTCGTCAACGCGGGTCACCCCTGGCCACTGCGCGTACGCAAGGGGGTCGCGGAGGTGATCACCTGCGAGGTGGACCATCCCTTCGGGCTCTCCGCGTATGCGCCGCACCCTTACCGGGTCCAAGACATCGATCTGCGCCCCGGTGACCGTCTGCTCATGCTGACCGACGGCATGCTCGAGCGCCATGGGCAGAAGGTCGACCTGCTCGACATGCTGGAGCGCACCCGGGACCTGCATCCGCGCGAGACCGCGCTGACGCTGACGTCCGCAGTCCGGGACGCCGCCGGCGGCCGGCTCGAAGACGATGCCACCGCGATGTGCCTGGACTGGCACGGCCCCCAGGAGACCCAGCGGCACGTCAGCTCCGGCGCAGACATCCAGCAAGCCTCAGCCGGCCGCAGGAAGCCGCAGCCGTGATTTGTGAGCCCTCCTGGACGGTGCCGGTGCCGGGGCTCTGACGACGGGGACTGGTCGGTCACCACGGTCCACCGGCAGGGACGGCGTGACGCGGTCACCCCGCGCACGGGTCCCTGCATCTTCGTGCCCGGCGACGGCCTTGGGCATCGGCTTGCTGGATGTGCGGGGCGCGGTCCTCGTGTGAGTGGTGCAGGCGCATGAGCCAACCGGCATGTTCGAAGGCGATCTCGGCGCGCGCCTGCGCATGGAATTCCGCGACAGGAACGCGGGCCGGTACGGATTCCCGTTCCAGTGGCTCGCCTCAGAAGGACGCATCTGACCCACCGTCCATGGGATGCAGCGCCGGGGTCAGCGGGTCACTGCGCAGACGGGCCACGGTCACTCATTCCGGATGATCCACTCCCGGGCGAGTTCTGCGACCCAGGTGGCCGCCGCGTCGGGAGCGGGCGGGGGTGCGCCGACGACGACGAGTTCCGAGACGCCCGCCGCGGCGAGGGCCGGCAGGTACTCGGGCGTGCCGTCGCTCAACGCGACGGCGACCGTGAGCTCGTCGAAGGCACGACCGCGGCGGGCGCACTCGTCGGCGAGGACGGCCACGTGCGAGCCGACGTCGGCCACCGGGACGTTGAAGCCGTACCACCCGTCGGCGTGCCTGACCGCGCGGCGCAGGGCGGCGTCGCTGTGGCCGCCGACCACGACCGGGAGCCGGCCACCGCGCAGGGGCTTGGGGTTGACCCGGATCGCGTCGAAGCGGGTGAACTCGCCCGCGAAGGAGGCCGGATCCTCGGCCCAGAGGACGCGCATCGCGGCGAGGTACTCTTCGGCGCGCCGACCGCGCCCGGCGAAGGGGACCCCGAGTGCGGCGAACTCCTCGGCCGACCAGCCGACCCCGACCCCGAGGCAGAAGCGCCCGGCTGAGAGCACGTCGAGTGTGGCGGCCTGTTTGGCGACCAGGACCGGGTTGTGCTCGGGCAGCAGGAGCACACCGGTGGCGAGTTCGATCCGGCTGGTGACGGCTGCCGCGTAGCTGAGCGCGAGCAGCGGGTCCAGCCAGTCCGCGTCCGCGGGTACGGCGATCCGGCCGTCCGCGGAGTAGGGGTAACGGGAGGCGGGCGCGTCCACGAGGACCACGTGCTCGCCGCACCAGAGCCGGGCGAAGCCGTGCGTCTCCGCGGCTGTGGCCACCGCGCCGATGACCTCCGGACGGGCACTGTCTCCGATGCCGAGTGCGTGCAACCCCACGCGCATCCGCCACCTCCTGGCGTCACCCTAAGCGCGAAGTGCGGACGCCTTCGGCGTGACGTGGCACGCCGCGCGTGGAGGCGGCGCAGCGCGTCACCCGGACGGACGAGGCCACCGCCGGTGTCCGCCGGCGCGCCCGGCGGGTCGTGGACCGACCTCACGCCCGGCCAGGCCCGACGTGCGCCTGGACGCCATGGGCCCTCGGTGGCGGGGTCCGGGTCGTCGGGGGCCAGGTGTCCCGGATGTTTTGGCGGTGGTTTCGTGGTGGTGAATCTTCTCCGGAGGGTGACGTCACACGGCTCACGGAAGCGCTCCGGTGGCCCAGGAGCACACTGTCGGCCACCCCCGCCCCCGACAGCAGGTTTACCACCCCCGGCGCGCTGATCCGCCCCGTTCACGCCGTACCCCGCGCCCGGTCTGTCCTGATTGAGTGGATCACAGGGTCGCCGCCGTCACGTCGTCACCGACCGCTGCGGTCACCTCTGTTCGTTCACCAGCCCTGCTGGAGGGAATGTGTCCACACTGGACAGCGCCACCGGTCCCGCCGTCGAAGAACCCGCCGCTGATCCCGCGGCCGAGCAGCTCACCAGTCTGAGCACCCGCGCGGCACGCCAGCTCGCCACGACCACCAAGTCCGAACCGCAGATGCAGGCCATCACCTCGCGATGGCTGCTGAAGGCCCTGCCGTGGGTGGACGTCAAGGGCGGCACGTACCGGGTCAACCGGCGCCTCCAACTGCGCACGAACCGTGGCCGTGTGCACTTCGAGCACAACGGGAGTGACGACATCCGCGTCATCCCGCAGTCGCTCACGGAGCTGCCGATCCTGCGCGGCTACGCCGACACGGACGTCCTGCGGGAGATCGCCGGCCACTTCCGGCCCCAGGAGGTACGCGCCGGACAGGTGCTCTTCGAGGCGGGCCAGCCCGTGACGGAGGTGTACCTGGTCGTCCGCGGCCGGTTCACCCGCTACACCTGCGGCAAGTACGGCGACGAGGGGATCATCGGGGTCGTCACGGACGGCGACCAGCTGGGCGACGAGGCCGTGGGACAGCCCGACCCGCTGTGGTCGGCCTCGGTGCGGGCCGAGACGGCCGGGGTGGTCCTCGCGATGCCCTGGGCCGCCGTCGAGGACCTCACGCAGCGGGCGCCGTCCCTCGGCGCGCATCTGCGGTCCTACGTCGACCGGCAGCACCGGCCGATGAACCGCAAGGGCGAGGCCGACGTTCCGGTGCAGGCCGGCCACGTGGGCGAGCCGACGCTGACGGGCGGCTTCGTGGACTACGACCTCGCCCCGCGCGAGTACCAGTTGTCCCTCACCCAGACCGTCCTGCGGCTCCACAGCCGCGTCGCCGACCTCTACAACGACCCGATGGACCAGACCGAGCAGCAACTGCGCCTGACCGTCGAGGAGATCCGCGAACACCAGGAGTGGGAGCTGGTCAACAACCGGGAGTTCGGCCTCCTGCACAACGTCGACTACGGCCAGCGGGTCAGCACCTTCGCCGGCCCGCCGGTCCCGGACGACATGGACGAGCTGCTGTCGATGCGCCGCAAGACGAAGGTGTTCCTCGCCCACCCCAAGGCGATCGCCGCCTTCTTCCGGCAGTGCAACCGGCGCGGCCTGATGCCCGGCACCGCGAGCCTCGACGGCCACGATGTGCCGGCGTGGCGCGGGGTCCCGATCCTGCCCTGCGGCAAGATCCCGATCAGTGACGACCAGACCACCAGCATCATCGCGTTGCGCACCGGCGAGGCCGACCAGGGCGTCGTCGGCCTCCACCAGACCGGCATCCCGGAGGAGTACCAGCCGGGCCTGAACGTCCGGTTCATGGGCATCGACTCCGCCGCGATCATCAGCTACCTCGTCACCGCCTACTACTCGCTGGCCATCCTCGTGCCCGACGCGGCAGGGATCCTGGAGAACGTCCAGGTCGGCCGGCTCCCCGAATGACGGCCTGGAGCACCCCGTGACCACACACCCCACCGCCTTCACCC
>NZ_JARAVK010000220.1:0-15510 GCF_033792765.1 Streptomyces sp. PA03-6a
GGTGGGGGATGGCGAGGGGGTCGCCGGCGATCGAGACGTCGCTGTTCATGGGTGCGGGAGTTCCTACGGGAAGTGAGGAGCGTCAGGCATGCGCATGAGGCTGTGCGGGCTGGGAAGAGTCCTTCAGCGGCAACAGCTGGAACAGCGACAGTGAGCTTCCACGGCACGACGGAACTCGCCGAGGCGGCGGATCCGGGCAGGCGCGTGGGTCACTGACATGCGCCCTAGCACACCGGGTCCTCGGCGGCCTGTCAACTTGATGTCGGGTTTGTCGTAAATCTTTCACCTGATCCGGCTATTCGACATGGCGAAAGGTTTGTGCGCCGAAGACCCAGGAAAAGTGCCGACGCAACCACACGGCTACGCAGGAACGTCTCCTCGTGAAACGTCGTTGTGTTTTCGTGATCGCATCGTGATCGCCGCCCCCCAGGGGCGTCGACCGTGGTTGACGTATGCGGACGTTTGGGCTGATTTGAACACTTTCTGTCAGGCCTTGGTTCCGCAGGGTGAATAACGGGCCCAATAGCAGATCTCGGCTTGACTGGCCCGTATCGGCACACTTGTAATTTCACTCGTGTCGTTCGACCGTCGCAGGTAACGGCAACATCACGGGGACGCGAAAACAGACGAGGGGCGCGCATGACCGAGCTGTTCCAGCTGTTGCTGGCCGAAGAGGCCGACGAAGAGCTCGGGTGGCAGGAGCGCGCGCTGTGCGCGCAGACCGATCCCGAGTCCTTCTTCCCCGAGAAGGGGGGCTCCACCCGCGAGGCCAAGAAGGTCTGCCTCGCCTGCGAGGTCCGTTCCGACTGCCTCGACTACGCCCTCGCCAACGACGAGCGCTTCGGCATCTGGGGCGGCCTGTCCGAGCGCGAGCGCCGGCGACTGAAGAAGGGCGTGGTCTAGAGCCCTCCCCGGGCTCCCGCCCGGCACATCGGGGTTCGTACGTATATGTGCCCCGGACCCGGAAGGGCCGGCTCCCGCAACCGTTAGTGTGGGGGCCCGTCCGAGACGCCCAAGGCGTCGTCCGAAGTCCAGCGAACCGGGGCCCGAACCTCGATGTCCGTGAACAGTTCAGCCGGGACTCAATACGCCGCCCAGGCACCGGAGTTCCCGCGCCACGTCGTCACCGCCGTGCTCGTCGCCCACGACGGTGCCCGCTGGCTGCCCAACGCGCTCTCGGGTCTGGTCTCCCAGGACCGCCCGGTCCAAGACGTCATCGCCGCCGACACCGGCAGCGCCGACGACTCCGCCCGCCTGCTCGCCGAGAGCCTCGGCGACCACCGCGTCCTGCACCTCGCCCGGCGCAGCGGCTTCGGCGCCGCCGTCGACGAGTGCGTGCGCGCCGCCGAGCCCCTGACCGCGGAGCAACTGCCCTACCTGGCGCGGCCCAGCAGCTGGGACCCGGTCTCCCGCACCTGGAACGACGACGCCTATGACGAGCCCGAGGAGCCGCACGGCGAACCCGTGCAGTGGCTGTGGCTCCTGCACGACGACTGCGAGCCCGCCCCGGACGCCCTCCTCAACCTCCTGAGGGTCGCCGACGCCTCTCCGTCCGCCGCGATCATCGGCCCCAAGCTGCGCAGCTGGTACGACCGGCGCCAGCTGCTGGAGGTCGGCGTCTCCATCGCCCGCAGCGGCCGCCGCTGGACCGGCCTGGAGCGCCGCGAGCAGGACCAGGGCCAGCACGACCAGGTCCGCCAGGTGCTCTCGGTCTCCAGCGCGGGCATGCTGGTGCGCCGCGACGTGTGGGAGGACCTCGGCGGGTTCGACCGCCGGCTGCCGCTCATGCGCGACGACGTCGACTTCTGCTGGCGCGCCCAGTCCGCCGGCCACACCGTCCTCGTCGCCCCCGACGCCGTCCTGCGGCACGCCGAGGCGGCGTCCCGCGAGCGCCGACCCGTCGACTGCGCCGGCCGCTCCGTCGTCAACCCGCACCGCGTCGACAAGGCGGGCGCCGTCTACACGCTGCTGGCCAACACCCGCGGCGCCCTCCTCCCGTACGTCTTCGCGCGCATCGTGCTCGGCACGGTGCTGCGCACCCTCGCCTACCTCGTCGGCAAGGTCCCCGGACAGGCCGTCGACGAGATCACCGGCCTGCTGTCGGTCCTGCTGCGCCCCGGCCGCCTCCTCGGCGCCCGCCACCGGCGCTCCCGGCCCGCCGTCCCGGCCTCCGAACTGCGGACGCTCTTCCCGCCGCCCGGCGCGACCGTACGGGCCACCGTCGAGCAGGTCGTCAGCAACGTCTCCGGCCGTGCGGCCGCCGACGCCTCCTCCGCCGGACGCCACGGCGGGCTGGACTCCGGGCCCAGCGGGGGCGACGACGACGGCGAGTACCTGGAGGTCGAGCAGTTCGCGCTGCTGAAGCGCGTCGCGCGGCAACCCGCCCCGATGCTCTTCGCCGTCCTGCTGCTCTTCTCCCTCATCGCCTGCCGCGCGCTCCTCGGCGGCGGCGCCCTGTCCGGCGGGGCACTGCTGCCCGCCCCCGCCGACGCCTCCGACCTGTGGGGCTCCTACCTCGGCGCCTGGCACGCCCTGGGCGCCGGCAGCACCGAGACCGCGCCGCCCTACCTGGCGATCGTGGCCACCCTGGCGAGCGCCCTGCTCGGCAGCACCGGCCTCGCCCTGACCGTGCTCCTCGTCGCCTCGGTACCGCTTGCGGGCCTCAGCGCCTACTTCGTGTCGCGGCCGCTGGTCGAGTCCCGGCTGCTGCGCGCCTGGGGCGCCGTCGCGTACGCCTTCCTGCCCGCCGCCACCGGCGCCCTCGCCGGCGGCCGGCTCGGCACCGCGGTCCTGGCCATCCTGCTGCCGCTCATGGCCCGCGCCGCCGTCTCCGCGGCGGGCCTGCGGATGTCCGCCGACGCCGTCGAGCGGGGACTGCGGCCCGGCTGGCGCGCCGCCTGGGCCGTCGCGCTGCTGCTGACGATCACCACCGCGTTCACCCCCATCACCTGGCTCGTCACCCTGGTGCTCGCCGGCGTCGCCATCGCCACGCGCGTCGTGCGCGGGCAGGGCCGGCTCCTCGTCCCGCTGGCCATGCGCGCCGTGGCCGTCCTCGGCGCCCCCGTGGTGGTGCTCGCGCCCTGGTCGATCGGGCTGCTCACGCACCCCAAGCGGTTCCTGGACGAGGCCGGTCTGCCGTTCGGCGCCAAGTCCGCCACCGCCACCGACCTCCTCCTGATCAACCCCGGCGGCCCCGGCGCCGCCGGCGGCTACCTGCTCGCGGGCATCGTCCTGGCCGCGCTGGCCGCACTGGTGCGCGGCGAGCGCCGCTCGGCCATCGTCACCGCCTGGGCGGGCGCCCTGACCGGCCTGGTCTTCGCCGTCCTCGCCAACAGCACCTCCTGGGCCGGCCCCGCCACGCTGGTGTACGGCCTGGCCCTGCTCGCCGCCGCCGCGGTGGGCGCCGAGGGCGCCAAGGAACGGCTCGCCGCCTCCGGCTTCGGCTGGCGCCAGCCCGTCGCCGCGCTCGTCGCCCTGGCCGCCGTGCTCGCCCCGCTGTCCGCCGCCGTCGGCTGGATGGCCGGTGGCGCCGACGGCCCGCTGGAGCGCCGCGACCCGACCCAGGTGCCCGCCTTCGTCGCCGAGGAGAGCACCACCCGCGACCAGGCCCGCACCCTCGTCCTTTCGGGGACGCCCGCCCACGTCTCGTACGCCCTGGTCCGGGGCGCCGGAGCCCGCCTCGGCGACGCCGAGATCGCCGCCGCGGCCGGCAGCGACGCCCGGCTCGCCAAGATCGTCGGAAATCTCGTGGCCGGCTCCGGCGCCGACCAGGCCAGCCAGCTCGGCGGCTACGCCGTGCGCTACGTCCTCGTCCAGAGCGGCGCCCCGCGCGAGATGAGCCGCACCCTCGACAGCACCCCGGGCCTGTCCCGGCTCAGCCAGGCCGACGGCAGCGCCCTGTGGCGGGTGGACGACGACGTCGCCCGCATCACGATCGTCGAGCCCTCCGGCAGCGGCGACGACAGCGGCTCCGGCGACGCCGCCGGCACCGGCTCCGGTGAGGACGCCGACGCCCCCGCCGACGTCGTCACCGTCGCCTCCGGCAAGGTGGAGGCCCACACCACCGTCCCGGCCGGCGCCGACGGCCGCGTCCTGCGCATCGCCGACCGCGCCGCCCCCGGCTGGACCGCCACCCTCGACGGCAAGGAGCTCACCGCCACCACCGTCGACGGCTGGGCCCAGGGCTTCCGGCTCCCCGGCAGCGGCGGCCGTCTCGACCTCGTCTACGACGACCCGTTCACGCACACCGTGTGGGTATGGGTCCAGGGCTTCCTCGGCCTGGTGCTCGTGGTCATGGCCCTGCCCGGCCGGCGCCGCGAGGTCGACGACGACCTGCCCGACGCGGAGGCCGCGCCCGTGGCCGAGGCCGCGGCCGCCGGCATCCCGGCGCAGGGCGGCGGCGACGGCCGTCGCGCCCGCCGGCTGCGCGCCGCCGCCGAGGGGGAGGCGGACGACGCCCCCGCGGAGCCCGAGGCCGCCGGGCCCGCGCACCAGGAGCAGGCCGAGTACGCGCAGTACGCCGAGTACGACCCGTACGCCGCCGGCCCCCAGCAGGACGACCCGTACGGCCAGGAGCAGTGGGCCGCGGAGTACACCAGCACCTACGGCTACGAGCAGCCCGCCCAGCCGCAGGAGCAGGTCTACGACCCGTACGGCTACGGCCAGGAGTCCCAGCAGCCCGGCTACGACCGGCAGGGCTACGAGCAGCAGTCCCAGCAGCCGCAGGGGTACGAGGAGCAGCCCCGGCAGCAGGGCTACGACGCTTCGTACGCCCCCTACGGCACCTACGACACGGACGCTTACGACACGGACGGCTACCGCCGCGACGGGAGCAACCAGCAGTGAACCGCAGCACCCTCTCCCTGATCGGCGTCACCGCCGCCCTGGCCGCGGTCGCCGGCGTCGCCACCGTCTCCGGCGCGGGCACCCCGGACGCGGCGCCCGCCGTGAGCGCGGCGCGGCTGCCCGTCGAGCGGTCCACGCTGGCCTGCCCGGCCCCGTCGGACTCGGACTTCGCCACGACCACGTACACCGCCTTCACGCCCAAGGGCGACTCCGCCGGCTCGGGCGGCGCCGCCGCCCTGCTGGCCGCCGCCGACCAGGACGGCAAGGCCGCGGCCAAGCGCAAGCCGGTCGCACCACTGAAGGAGGCCGGCCTGCCGGTCACCGCGGTCACCGAGGCCTCCGACGCCCCCGCGCTCATCGGCACCGCCGACGGGGCGCTCGCCCCCGGCTGGACCGTGCAGCAGACCACGGTGGTCGACGCGGGCCCGGCGCGGGCGGTGCTGGGTGCCTCCTGTGCCGTGCCGGACAGCGAGTTCTGGTTCCCCGGGGTCAGCACCGGCGCCGGCCGGCAGGACTACGTCCACCTGACCAACCCCGACGACACCTCCGCCGTCATCGACCTCGCGCTCTACGGCGACAAGGGCGAGGTCAAGACCAGCACGACCGACGGCATCACGGTGCCGCCGGGCGCGACCGTACCCGTCCTGCTCTCCACGCTCACCACGGAGAAGTCCGACGCCCTCACCCTGCACGTCAGCGCCCGCAGCGGCCGGGTCGGCGCCACCGTGGAGGCCGAGGACGCCAAGGCCGGCGGCGACTGGCTGCCCGCCTCCACCGACCCCGCCGCCGAGGCCGTCATGCCCGGCATCCCCGGCGACGCCTCCGATGTGCGCCTGGTGGTCTTCGCGACCGGCGACAGCGACGCCGATCTCAAGCTGCGGCTCGCCTCCTCGGGCGGCGAGATCACCCCCGCCGGGCACGAGACCGTGCACGTCAAGAGCGGCATGACCACCGCCGTCGACCTCGGCGACGTCACCAAGGGCGAGGCCGGCTCGCTGATCCTCAGCCCGACCGACCCCTCCGACGAGGCCCCCGTGGTCGCCGCCCTGCGGATCACCCGCGGCAAGGGCGCCAACCAGGAGACCGCCTTCCTGCCCGCCACCGCCCCGATCGGCGACCGCGCCAGCGCCGCCGACAACCGCACCAAGGGCTCGACGCTCGCCCTGACCGCGCCGGAGGGCGACGCCACCGTGCGAGTCGTCACCTCCGCCTCGACCAAGGGCGGCGAACCCGTCACCAAGAACGTCCCGGTCAAGCGCGGCACGACGGTCGTCCTGTCACCGCCCGCCCCCTCCGCGGGCAAGGGCGCCTTCGCCGTCACGGTGGAACCCGCCTCGGGCGGCCCCGTCTACGCCTCCCGGATGCTCGCGCTGCCGGAGGGCGGCGTCCCGATGTTCACCATCCAGACCATGCCGGACGACCGGGGTCTGGTCGCCGTGCCGAAGTCGGAAGAGGACCTGTCCATCCTCAACCGCTGACGATCCCCGACCGGCACGGGCCCGCGGGCCCGTGCCGGTACCGGGATCAGCCCTCCCCGTACCGGGGGTCGACGTTCTCCGGTGACAGTCCGAGCAGTTCGGCCACCTGCTCCACGACCACGTCGTGCACCAGCAGGGCCCGTTCCTCGCGGCTCTTGGCCCGGATCTCCACCGGTCGCCGGTACACCACGATGCGGTGCGGGTTGCCCTTCTGCCCGCCGAGGAGCCGCCCCAGCGGCACCCCGTCGTCGAACCGGCCGTCGGCCGCGGCGCCGTCGGCACCGTCCGCCGGCCAGGGCACCTCCTGCACCGCGAACTCCACCTCCGCCAGCTGCGGCCAGCGCCGCTCGAGCCGGTCCGCCGCGTCGCGCACCAGGTCGTCGAAGGCGTCGGCGCGGGTGCGTGCCAGGGGCACCTGCGGGGGCGCGATGGGGCCGCGCATGCCGCGGCCGTGTCGGTCGCGGTGGCGCTGGCGCGGTGCGGGCGAAGGGGTGTCCATCACCTCTGAGAGTAGCCGTCGGGAGCCCCGGTTATGCGGCTCCGTGACCGCTGCCACCACCACGGGGGACGAGGACCGGACATCCCCGTTGATGTCGCAGAATGTACGGTCGATCGCCCCTGGCGCCCACGTGATTCCCCTGGCCTGACCGCTTCACCGATCGCAATTGGCGTCATTTGCAGCGTTTGGTGATCGGTGTCCTCGGAGGGGTGCCCGTACATTTCCGGCCCTTTGCAGGTCAGGTGTGTTGACCCCAGGTCGGACCTTCCCGGCCAACCCGGACGACACGACGGGGTGAGCTCCTGGGGAGTCGTCGCGGCCCGCTCAAGAGTGCGGTACCGTCCAACGTCGTGAGCCTTGTACGTCGCTGTTCGCGCACCGCGTGTGGCCGTCCCGCCGTCGCGACGCTGACGTACGTCTACGCGGACTCCACCGCCGTCCTCGGCCCGCTCGCCACCTACGCCGAGCCCCACTGCTACGACCTGTGCTCGGAGCACTCCGAGCGCCTCACCGCCCCCCGCGGCTGGGAAGTCGTACGGCTCGCCACGGACACCGGACCCAGCCGCCCCAGCGGTGACGACCTCGAAGCGCTCGCCAACGCCGTGCGCGAGGCCGCCCGCCCCCAGGAACGCGAGGGCAACGGCACCAACGGCCGCGGCGGCGACCCCATGGAGATCGCCCGGCGCGGGCACCTGCGCGTCCTGCGCTCGCCCGATTCCTGAACCGGCACCCCCCGCCATACCCCGCCCCGGGTCCGCACGTGCACCCGGGCTCCTCATCGGCCCGTTCGGATCCGCCCGGTAGGTTGGCTCTTGCCACGATCCATCCACCGGCAACCGGATTCAGAGCGGAGCACATGCGGTGACCGACCTCTCCCAGCTCGTGAAGGCGTACGACGTCCGCGGAGTCGTCCCCGACCAATGGGGCGAGCCGCTCGCCGAACTCTTCGGCGCGGCCTTCGTCACCGTGACCGGTGCCGACGCGATCGTGACGGGCCACGACATGCGGCCCTCCTCGCCCGGCCTGTCCCGGGCCTTCGCCCGCGGCGCGGCCTCGCGCGGCGCCAAGGTCACCGAGATCGGCCTCTGCTCCACCGACCAGCTGTACTTCGCCAGCGGCAAGCTGGGCCTGCCCGGCGCCATGTTCACCGCCAGCCACAACCCGGCCCGGTACAACGGCATCAAGATGTGCCGCGCCGGCGCCGCCCCCGTCGGCCAGGACACCGGCCTCATCGAGATCCGCGAGCTCGTCGAGCAGTGGTCCGACACCGGCCTCCCGGCGAGCGACGCCACCCCCGGCGAGGTCACCCAGCGGGACATGCTCGCCGACTACGCCGCCCACCTGCGCACCCTGGTCGACCTGAGCTCCATCCGGCACCTCAAGGTCGTCGTCGACGCCGGCAACGGCATGGGCGGCCACACCGTCCCCACCGTCTTCGACGGCCTGCCCGTCGACCTCGTCCCGATGTACTTCGAGCTCGACGGCACCTTCCCCAACCACGAGGCCAACCCCCTCGACCCGAAGAACATCGTCGACCTGCAGGACAAGGTGCGCGAGACCGGCGCCGACATCGGCATCGCCTTCGACGGCGACGCCGACCGCTGCTTCGTCGTCGACGAGCGCGGCGAGCCCGTCTCCCCCTCCGCGATCACCGCCCTTGTCGCCGCCCGCGAACTGGCCAAGCACCCCGGCTCCACCGTCATCCACAACCTGATCACCTCGTGGTCCGTGCCCGAGGTCGTCAAGGAGCACGGAGGGACGCCCGTCCGCACCCGCGTCGGCCACTCCTTCATCAAGCAGGAGATGGCCCGCACCGGCGCCGTCTTCGGCGGCGAGCACTCCGCGCACTACTACTTCCGCGACTTCTGGAACGCCGACACCGGCATGCTCGCCGCGCTCCACGTCCTCGCCGCCCTCGGCGGCCAGGACGGCACGCTGTCCGGACTCGTCGCCGAGTACGACCGCTACGCCGCCTCCGGCGAGATCAACACCGCCGTCGACGACCAGGCCGGCCGCACCGCCGCCGTCCGCGCGGCCTACGCCGACCGCCCGGGCACCGGCCTCGACGAGCTCGACGGCCTCACGGTCACCGGCGACGGCTGGTGGTTCAACCTGCGCCCCTCCAACACCGAGCCGCTGCTGCGCCTCAACGTGGAGGCCCGCGACACCGAGCTCATGGCCGGCGTCCGCGACGAGGTCCTCGCCATCGTCCGCGCCTGACGGCCACCCCGCCGGAGGAGGCACCGCACCGCACCGCCTCCTCCGACGGGGGACCGGGGCCCCCGACACGGTCACGCGGGCCCGCCCGCCCGGCGATAGGCTGAATCGGCCGGTCCGGACACGTACGCCCGCACACGGCGGACGCCCGGAAACCACGACCACGACACGACCACACGGGAGAAGCCACCCATGCCGCTCGTCGAAGCCAGCCTCCTGGAGATCCTCGCCTGCCCCGCCTGCCACGCGCCGCTGCGCGAGGACGTCGAGGCCACCGAGCTCACCTGCACCTCCGCCGACTGCGGCCTGGCCTACCCCGTGCGCGACGACATCCCCGTCCTCCTCGTCGACGAGGCCCGCCGCCCCGCGTAACGCGACCCGGCCGCCCGCCACCGCACGCCCGCCCGCGCCGTACGCACACCGGCGCCGGCACGGGCACCCGCACCGCACGGCGCCCCGCGACACCTGACACAACCGGACCGGACCGGAGGTCACCCCCGATGCTGGACGAGACGCTGCTCGACGACCCCGACGCCCTCGCCCGCGCCGACACCCGCGGCCTCCTCCTCGGCGTCGCCGCCGCAGGCGCCCGCGTCCGCACCGCCGCCCGCCTCGCCCAGGAGGCAGGCGTCGGCGAACTCAAGCCCGACGGCCGCCCCCGCAGCGTCCTGGTCGCCGGCCCCGGCGCGGTCGCCGTCGCCGCCGTCGCCGAACTGCTGGCCGCCCTCGGCAACGGCAGCGGGCCCGTACTGCCCCTGCACCCCACCGGCCCCGCCCCGTACGACCTGCGATGGGCCCTCCCCGGCTGGGCCGGCCCCATGGACCTGCTGCTCATCGCCAGCCCCGCCGGCACCGAGGCGGGCCTGGCCGACCTCATCGAGCAGGCCTACCGCCGCGGCTGCACCGCCGCCGCCGTCGTCCCCGCCGGCTCACCCATCGCCGAGGCGATCCAGCAGGTACGGGGCATGGTCCTGCCGTACGCCCCCGCGCCCGACCCGGCGTCCGTCGCGGGGGTCCTCGGCGAGGCCGCCGACCCTGCCGAGGACCTCGGCGCCTTCTGGGCGCTGCTCACCCCGCTGCTCGCCCTCGGCGACCGCATCGGCCTGCTCGCCGCCCCGCCCGACGCCATCGAGCGCGTCGCCGACCGCCTCGACGAGGTCGCCGCCCGCTGCGGCCCCGCCACCGCCACCTACAGCAACCCCGCCAAGGCACTCGCCTCCGAACTCGCCGAATCCCTGCCGGTGATGTGGAGCGAGGGGCCGGTCGCCTCCGTCGCCGCCCGGCGCTTCGCCGCGGCCATCGCCGCCCGCGCCGGACGCCCCGCCCTGCACGGCGAACTCCCCGAGGCACTCGACACCCACGGCGCGCTGCTCGCCGGCTCCCTGGCCGGCGCCCTCGACCCCGAGGACTTCTTCCGCGACCGCGTCGACGAGCCCGAGGACCTGCGCCTGCGCGTCGTGCTCCTGCACCGCCCCGGCAACGCCACCTCGAGCTCCGCCCCGCTCGCCCGCGAGCTCGCCACGACCCACGACACCCCGCTGAGCGAGCTCGCCCCCGCCGAGGGAGGCGACCTGGAATCCGCCGTCGAACTCCTCGCCGTCACGGATTTCGCCTCCGTTTACCTCGCCATCACTTCCACCGGGAGATCATGACCGCATGGACCGCCTGACCAACACCATCCGCCCGTACGCCTGGGGTTCCACCAGCGCGATCCCCGAACTGCTCGGCACCACCCCCACGGGCGAGCCGCAGGCCGAACTGTGGATGGGCGCCCACCCCGGCGCCCCCTCCCGCATCGACCGCGGCAACGGTCCGGTCCCGCTCGACCAGGTCATCGCCGCCGACCCGGACGGTGAACTCGGCGCCCCTGCCGTCGAACGCTTCGGCCCCCGGCTGCCGTTCCTGCTCAAGCTCCTCGCCGCCGGCTCCCCCCTCTCCCTGCAGGTCCACCCCGACCTCGCCCAGGCCGCCGCCGGCTTCGCCGACGAGGAGGCCCGCGGCGTCCCCGTCGACGCCTCGCACCGCAACTACAAGGACGCCAACCACAAGCCGGAGATGATCGTCGCGCTCACCCCCTTCGAGGGACTGTGCGGCTTCCGCCACCCCGAGGAGACCGCGGCCCTCCTCTCCGGCCTCGGCGTCGACTCCCTCAAGCCCTACGTCGACCTGCTGCGCGCCCACCCCGAGGAGGCCGCCCTCCGCGAGGTCCTCACCGCCGTGCTCGGAGCCGAACACGACGCCATGGCCGGCACCGTGGACGAAGCCGCCGAAGCCGCCGGCCGGCTCGCCACCGAGGGCGGACCGAACGCAGACGCCTACGCCGCCTACGCAGCCATCGCCCACGCCTACCCCGGCGACCCCGGCGTCATCGCCGCCATGCTGCTCAACCACGTCCGACTCCAGCCCGGCGAGGCGCTCTTCCTCGGCGCCGGCATACCGCACGCCTACCTCAGCGGCCTCGGCGTCGAGATCATGGCCAACTCCGACAACGTCCTGCGCTGCGGCCTCACCCCCAAGCACGTCGACATCCCCGAACTGCTGCGCATCGTCCGCTTCCACGCGGGTGACGCCGGTGTCCTGCGCCCCGAGGCGTCCCCCGACGGCGAGGAGCTCTACGGCACCCCCATCGACGAGTTCCGGCTCTCCCGGTACTCGCTCGCCGCCGGCGCCGCCCCCCGCACCCCCCACGACCGCACCGCCCAGATCCTGCTCTGCACCGAGGGCACCGCCACCCTGCGCACACCCGGCGACCCTGCGGCCCCGGAACTCACCCTCGGCCGCGGCCAGTCCGCCTACGTTCCCGCAGGCGAACAGGTCGAACTCACCGGCGAGGGGACCGTCTTCCGGGCCACCGTGGTGGCCTGACGCACCACGCGAAGCACGGCCTGCAAGAATGTCCCGCCGTAACGCCGTAAAGACCGGGCAAAGACCAGGGCCGACGGAAGGGACCATCAGCACCTATGAGCGCGTCAGGCGGAACCAAGGCGATCGTCGCCGCATTGGGCGCCAACCTCGCCATCGCGGTGAGCAAGTTCGTGGCGTTCGCCTTCAGCGGCTCCTCGTCCATGCTCGCCGAAGGCGTGCACTCGGTGGCCGACTCCGGCAACCAGGCGCTGCTCCTGCTCGGCGGCAAGAAGGCACAGAAGAAGGCCACCGAGGAACACCCCTTCGGCTACGGCCGTGAGCGGTACATCTACGGCTTCCTCGTCTCCATCGTGCTGTTCACCATCGGTGGCGTCTTCGCCCTCTACGAGGGCTACGAGAAGGTCCAGCACCCCCACGAGATCGAGCACTGGTACTGGCCCATCGGCGTCCTGGTCTTCGCGATCGTCGCCGAGGGCTTCTCTTTCCGCACCGCCATCAAGGAATCCAACGTGGTGCGCGGCAAGCAGACCTGGAGCCAGTTCATCCGCACCGCCAAGGCCCCCGAACTCCCCGTCGTCCTCCTCGAGGACTTCGGCGCGCTCGTCGGCCTCGTGCTCGCCCTCGGCGGCGTCGGCCTGTCCCTGCTCACCGGCGACGGCATCTGGGACGGCATCGGCACCCTCTGCATCGGCGTCCTCCTCGTCGCCATCGCGCTCGTCCTCGCCTCCGAGACCAAGTCGCTGCTCCTCGGCGAGGCCGCCGGACCCGAGGTCGTCGCCCGCATCCGCGCGGCCATCGTCGACGGCGACACCGTCACCCGCCTGATCCACATGCGCACGCTCCACCTCGGCCCCGACGAGCTCCTCGTCGCCGCCAAGATCGCCGTGCAGCACGACGACACCGCCACCGACGTCGCCCGCGCCATCGACGCCGCCGAGGCCCGCATCCGCGAGGCCGAGCCCATCGCCCGCGTCATCTACCTCGAACCGGACATCTACCGCGAGCCGTCGGCCGCCCCCACCGCCCCCACGGCGGACTGACCCCCTCCACACGACCTCCACGCACCTTCCGGACGCGCCCGGCCACTCGGTGTAGATTCGTCCCTAGCCAGACGTCGCTGCTGATGGCGGTCGGGCGGTCCGGACACGGACCGGCCGAGGGAGAGAGGGCCTCCGACGGGCTGAGCTGCGGTCGAGGGAGACGTATGTCCGCATGCCTCCCCCCGCCCCGCAGCGGAAAGCCGATGTCCGTTCTGGAAGCACCCCACGAGGAGACTGCATGTCCCCCGTCACCAACGACTTCAAGGTCGCCGACCTCTCCCTGGCCGCCTTCGGCCGCAAGGAGATCACCCTCGCCGAGCACGAGATGCCCGGCCTGATGGCCATCCGCGAGGAGTTCGCGGCCTCCCAGCCGCTGGCCGGCGCCCGCATCACCGGCTCCCTGCACATGACCGTGCAGACCGCCGTCCTCATCGAGACCCTCGCCGCCCTCGGCGCCCAGGTCCGCTGGGCCTCCTGCAACATCTTCTCCACGCAGGACCACGCCGCCGCGGCCATCGCCGTCGGCCCGCACGGCACCCCCGAGAACCCGCAGGGCATCCCCGTCTTCGCCTGGAAGGGCGAGACCCTCGCCGAGTACTGGTGGTGCACCGAGCAGGCCCTCACCTGGCCCGACTCGCCCACCGGCGGCCCGAACATGATCCTCGACGACGGCGGCGACGCCACCCTGCTCGTCCACAAGGGCGTCGAGTTCGAGAAGGCCGGCCAGGCCCCCGACCCCTCCACCGCCGACAGCGAGGAGTACGAGCAGATCCTGCTGCTCCTCAACCGCACCCTCGGCGAGAACCCCCAGAAGTGGACCCAGCTCTCCTCCGAGATCCGCGGCGTCACCGAGGAGACCACCACCGGCGTCCACCGCCTGTACGAGATGCAGCGCGACGGCACCCTGCTCTTCCCGGCGATCAACGTCAACGACGCCGTCACCAAGTCGAAGTTCGACAACAAGTACGGCTGCCGCCACTCCCTCATCGACGGCATCAACCGCGCCACCGACGTCCTCATCGGCGGCAAGGTCGCCGTCGTCTGCGGCTACGGCGACGTCGGCAAGGGCTGCGCCGAGTCGCTGCGCGGCCAGGGCGCCCGCGTCATCATCACCGAGATCGACCCCATCAACGCCCTCCAGGCCGCGATGGACGGCTACCAGGTCACCACGCTCGAGGACGTCGTCGAGACCGCCGACATCTTCGTTACCACCACCGGCAACCGCGACATCATCCTCGCCGAGCACATGCAGCGCATGAAGCACCAGGCGATCGTCGGCAACATCGGCCACTTCGACAACGAGATCGACATGGCCGGCCTCGCCAAGATCCCCGGCATCGTCAAGGACGAGGTCAAGCCCCAGGTCCACACCTGGACCTTCTCCGACGGCAAGGTCCTGATCGTGCTGTCGGAGGGCCGCCTGCTCAACCTGGGCAACGCCACCGGCCACCCCTCGTTCGTGATGTCCAACTCCTTCTCGGACCAGACCCTGGCCCAGATCGAGCTGTTCACCAAGCCCGAGGAGTACCCGATCGGCGTCTACGTCCTGCCCAAGCACCTCGACGAGAAGGTCGCCCGGCTCCACCTCGACGCCCTCGGCGTCAAGCTCACCACCCTGCGCCCCGAGCAGGCCGCCTACATCGGCGTCCCGGTCGACGGCCCCTACAAGCCGGACCACTACCGCTACTGACGCCGCCCGGGCCGCCCGCACGACAGCGCGCCACCGGCCCCGACGGCACCATAGGAGCCACCCCGCAGGCCCCCGCCCCCGGCGGGGGCCTGCCCCGTCGGGTCCCCGCCCGCTTTGTAAGGTCGAACCATGCCCCGCGGCCGCTACTCGTTCCACGACACCCACGACCACACCCCCCTCGGCGAAGAACACTTCCACTGCGCCACCGGCCCCACCGGCTGGCGCTACACCGCACAGAACACCCACCCCGACGGCGGCCACGCCGGCTCCGTCGACCTCACCATCGACGAACTCGGCCGCCCCATCCGCCTGGAACTGCACGCCGCGAGCTGGCAGGTCCGCGGCGCCGCCCTCGACGGCCTCACCTGGGTCCGTACCGACCCCTCCGGCGAACACGCTCAGGAGGGCAACGTCCCCGCCCACGCCTTCACCGGCGCGTCACCCGCGTTCTACGTCGCCACCGCGCGGCTGCTCCGTCTGCAGCCCGGCTCCCCGGCCACCCGCGTCCGCCTCGTCGCATTCCAGCCCCCCGTGCTCGCACCCCGCACCCTCGACCAGTCGTGGGCCCTGATCAAGAGCGAAGCACACACCACCGACAACGCCCCCCTGCTCGTGGACGAATACCAGGTCAACGACCTGGAGACCGGTGAACAACACACCGTCCACATCGCCGGCGACGTCGTCCTCTCCGCCCCGGGCATCGAACTCGAGGACCTCGAGTCACCCCCGTCCCGGTTCCCCGCGACGGACTGACCCGCCGACGCAGCGGCGACCCCTCACGCCGGAGGCGCGAAGCCCGTCGACGAGGACGAGGACGAGGAGGAGGACGTCGAGGACGGAGGCACCGGCGCCTGCGGGGCCTGCCCCCCGCCCCCC
>NZ_JARAVK010000221.1:0-15481 GCF_033792765.1 Streptomyces sp. PA03-6a
GCCCAGGCCAGCTGGTGGCCGCTGCCCGGGGCCGCCGCGCGCAGCTCGCGCAGCGCGCCGTCCGCCAGCTCGCGCCCGCCCTGCCCGCGCCAGGCGGGTTCATGCCGGGTGGATTCCCGCATCCCTCAGCGAGCCTAACGGCTGTTACCGTACCGTCGACAAATGCGGACATCCCCGCACTAAAGTTCAGACGTTCGGTTGCCGAGTGCCATTTTTCACCTATCCGGGTGACCGGCCTTGCCTCACCTGCTCCCCGGCCCTGGCGATGCTGCCGCACCACCGGGGCCGGGCGGTACCCCACGTACGCCATTGGGGTGACCGGTCACCTGTTCCCTTCCGGGAGGGAGGCCTCAGACCGCCCCCGCCGCCGCGTCCCGCTCCTGGGCCCGCAGCGCCCGCGCGAGGTCGTCACGGCACTCGGCGACCAGCCGGCGCAGCGCCGGCGGCGCGTCCGCGTGCCCGTCCAGCCAGGCGTCGGCGGCGTCGAGGGTGGCGGGCCGGTCCTGGTGGTGCGGGAAGAGCCCGCGGACGACCGCCATGCCGATCTCGATCGAGCGCTCCTTCCAGACCCGCCCGATCACGTCGAAGTAGCGGTCCGCGTAGGGGGCGAGCAGCTCGCGCTGGCCCGCCTGGTCGAAGCCCGCGATGGTGGCCTCGACGAGCGCGTTGGACAGCGCGTCGGACTCCACGACCGACGCCCAGCACTGCTCCTTGACGGCCACGGAGGGCCGCGCCGCCAGGCAGCGCACCTGGTGCCGCTTGCCGGAGGCGGTGTCGTCCCGGGCGAGTTCCGCCGCGACGGCGGCCTCGTCGGCAGCGCCGGCGGCGGCCAGCGCTTCCAGGAAGGTCCAGCGCAGCTCCTGGTCCACCTCGAGCCCGTCGATCTTCTCGGTGCCGTCGAGCAGCCCGCGCAGCACGTCCGCCCCGGCGTCCCCGGAGGCGACGGCCGCGTAGAAGCGGGCCCAGGCCAGCTGGTGGCCGCTGCCCGGGGCCGCCGCGCGCAGCTCGCGCAGCGCGCCGTCCGCCAGCTCGCGCCCGCCCTGCCCGCGCCAGGCGGGTGCCGCGTAGTCGTGCAGGGCCGTACGGGCCTGCATGTGCAGCCCCTGCAGGACGCCGATGTCGGTCTCGGCTCCGGCGAAGCGCAGCACCAGGCCGAGGTAGTCGCGGGCGGGCATCAGGCCGTCGCGGGTCATGTTCCACACCGCGGACCAGGCCAGGGCGCGGGCCATGGGGTCGGTGAGCGAGCCCAGGTGCCCCCGGACCGTGGCCAGGGAGTCCTCGTCGAAGCGGATCTTGCAGTAGGTCAGGTCGTCGTCGTTGACCAGCACCAGGTCGGGCCGCTCCGCCCCGGCCAGCTCGCCCACCACCGTGCGCGGGCCCGCGACGTCGGTCTCGGCGCGCGCGTAGCGTTCCACGGTGCCGTCCGCGGTGTGCCGGTAGAGCCCCACCACGACCCGGTGCGGGCGCAGCTCGGGGTGCGAGCGCGCGGCCTGCTGCACCACGGCCAGCTCGGCGATCCGTCCGTCGGCGTCGTACGTCACCTGCGGGGTCAGCGAGTTGACGCCCGCGGTCTGCAGCCAGGACCGGGACCACCCGGCCATGTCGCGCCCCGAGGTCTCCGCCAGCACCGACAGCAGGTCGCCCAGCTCGGTGTTGCCGTAGGCGTGGCGCTGGAAGTAGCGGCGCGCGCCCTCCAGGAAGGCGTCCCGCCCGACGTAGGCGACCAGCTGCTTGAGCACGCTGGCGCCCTTGGCGTAGGTGATGCCGTCGAAGTTGAGCTTGGCGTCCTCCAGGTCGCGGATGTCGGCCGTGACCGGGTGGGTGGAGGGCAGCTGGTCGGCGCGGTAGGCCCAGGCCTTGCGGCGGTTGGCGAAGGTGATCCAGCCCTCCTTGTAGCGGGTGGCCTCCACCAGCGAGAACGCGCCCATGAAGTCGGCGAAGGACTCCTTCAGCCACAGGTCGTCCCACCACCGCATGGTGACCAGGTCGCCGAACCACATGTGCGCCATCTCGTGCAGGATGACGTTCGCCCTGCCCTCGTAGGACGCCTGGGTGACCTTGCCGCGGAAGACGTACTCCTCGCGGAAGGTGACCAGCCCCGGGTTCTCCATCGCGCCGATGTTGTACTCGGGCACGAAGGCCTGGTCGTACTTCCCGAAGGGGTACGGGTAGCCGAAGTGGTCGTGGAAGAAGTCCAGGCCCTGCTTGGTGACGGTGAAGATCTCCTCGGCGTCGAAGTGCCGGGCGAGGCCCCTGCGGCACAGCGCCCCCAGCGGGATCTCCAGTTCGGAACCGTCCGGCAGCGCGCGCCGGTAGGTGTCGTGGACCATGTGGTACGGCCCGGCGACGACGGCCGTGATGTACGTGGAGATCGGGCGGGTCGGCGCGAAGTGCCGGGTCTCGCCGCCGTCGGAGACCCCGGTGACACGCTCGTTGCCCAGCACCACCCAGGACTCGGGCGCGGTGACGGAGAAGGTGAACGGCGCCTTCAGGTCGGGCTGCTCGAAGTCGGCGAAGACCCGGCGGGCGTCGGCCGGCTCGTACTGCGTGTAGAGGTAGACCTCGCCGTCCTCGGGGTCGGTGAAGCGGTGCATGCCCTCGCCCGTCCGGCTGTAGGCGCACTGCGCGTCCACGACCAGGACGTTCTCGGCGGCCAGGTCGTCCAGCGCGATCCGCGTCCCGTCGAAGACCACCGCGGGGTCCAGTTCCCGGCCGTTGAGCGTGACCGACGTGACGGAGGGCGCCAGCAGGTCCGCGAAGCTGGACGCGCCGGGCTCCGTGCAGCGGAACCTGACGGTGGTCACGGACCGGAACGTCGGCTCCTGCGGACGCAGCGCCGACCGCAGGTCGAGGGCGACCTCGTAACCGTCCACGGCCAGCAGCCGTGCCCGCTCTCGGGCCTCGTCACGCGTGAGGTTCTCACCGGGCACGGGGTCTCCATCCTTCGCACGCCGTCGTGGGATCTGTCTTGTGGACGCCACGCATCTTCGCACGTCGGCCCTGACGACGGCGCACGGGAATGGGGATGGCACCGGGGGCGTTGCGCGTTGCGGACCACGTGTCACCGCATCATGCCCAGAGGAGAGAACCGTGACCGAGACCACGACCACCCCCACCCCGGTGGACTTCTGGTTCGACCCCGCCTGCCCTTGGGCGTGGATGACCTCACGCTGGATGCTGGAGGTGGAGAAGGTGCGCCCCGTCGAGGTGCGCTGGCACGTGATGAGCCTCGCGGTGCTCAACGAGAACCGTGACGAGCTGCCCGAGCAGTACCGGGAGTTCCTGACCACGGCCTGGGGCCCGGTCCGCGTCTGCATCGCCGCCGAGCAGAAGTACGGCAGCAAGGTGCTCGGCCCCCTCTACACCGCGCTGGGCACCCGTATCCACAACCAGGGCCTGGGACACAAGGACCACGACGTCATCGTCGCCGCCCTGGAGGAGGCGGGCCTGCCCGCCGACCTCGCCGACTTCGCCCGCAGCGACGCCTACGACGAGGAGCTGCGCGCCTCCCACCAGGAGGGCATCTCCAAGGTCGGCCAGGACGTCGGCACCCCGGTCATCGCGGTGCCCGGCGCCGACGGCGAGCAGATCGCCTTCTTCGGTCCGGTCGTCACCCCGGCGCCCAAGGGCGAGGCCGCGGCCCGCCTGTGGGACGGTACCCTGCTCGTCGCGTCGACCCCCGGCTTCTACGAGATCAAGCGGACCCGCGACCAGGGCCCCGTCTTCGACTGAGGCGGCCGGTCCGGTTCAAAAGTGCCGGAGCAGTTCGGGGAAGGCCGTCAGCTGCAGCACCCGCCCGTCGGCCGGGTCGAGCTCGGACTGCTCCAGCACCCAGGTGTTCTCGTTGGGGATGAACACCGCGCTCATCCCCGCCTCGCGCGCGGGCAGGATGTCCGACTTCGGGGAGTTCCCGATCATCCAGCTCCTGCCCGGCGCGTAGCCGTACTCCGCCAGCAGGGCGCGGTAGGTGTCCGCGGCCTTCTCCGGCACGATGTGCACCCCGCGGAAGCGGTCCGCCAGCCCCGAGGCGGCCACCTTGCGCGCCTGCTCCTCCTCGTCGCCCTTGGTGAGCAGCAGCAGCTCGTGGCGGGTGCCCAGCTCCTCCAGCGTGCTCGCCACACCGGGCATCAGCTCCACCCGGTGCTCCACGAAGGCCACCGCCAGCTCGTCCACCCGCCGGAGCTCGGCCTGCGTGACGGGCCGCTCCCGCAGCCGCTCCAGGAGCTCGCCGAGGCTGCGCAGGAAGACCTTGCTGCCGTAGCCGTGGACGACCGCGTTCGCCGCCTCGATCTCGTTGAGCAGCGCCCTGATCTGCGCGCGGTCCAGGACGGGATGGTCCACCCAGTCCAGGAAGTCCTCTATGACCCGCTCGAAGACCACGTTGTTCTCCCACAACGTGTCGTCCGCGTCGAAGACCAGTACCTGTCCGGTCAGCCGTGCCTCGTCCATCCCGCGAGGGTATCCAGCACCTGCCGCCGGAGGCCGCGCATTTTCCGCGCGCGCTACGCGTGCCGTCCGGCGAGGGCCGCGTCCAGCTCCGCGCGGGACGGCGGATCGGCGCCCACCCGCGTGCAGTTGAGCGCCGCGGCCGTGACGCAGCGCTCCAGTACCGCGGCGAGCCCCTCCCGCGAGGCCGGGACGCCCTCGCCGGCGATCGCGTCGAGCAGCGCCGCCTGGAAGGCGTCGCCCGCGCCGATGGTGTCGACGACGTCGACCTCGGGCGCGGCCACCCGTACGAGGGCGCCGTCGGTCACCGCGAACGCGCCGTCCGGACCCAGCGTGACGACCGCGAGCCGCGGCCCCTCGGCGAGCAGCGCCCGGGCGGCCTCCTCCGGGGCGAGCCGCGGGAAGAGCCACGCCAGGTCGGCGTCACTGGCCTTGACCACGTCCGTGACCCCGGCCAGCCGCAGGCACGCCCGGCGGTAGGCGAGCCGGTCGGGCTGGACGGCCGGCCGCACGTTGAGGTCGGCGACGACGGTGCGCCCCGGCAGGGAGTGCAGGTCGCGGCAGAGTTCCAGCACCCGCGTCGCACCCGGTTCGACCACCGCGGCCAGCGAACCGGTGTGCAGCACCGCGGTGTCCGCGGGCAGCGGCAGCCGCTCCGGGTCCCACGCGGCCAGGAAGTCGTAGGAGGCGGAGCCGTCCCGGTCCAGGTAGGCCATCGCCAGTGTGGTGCGCCCGGCCGGGCTCGTGGCGCGGACGACCTCGACCCCGGTGGACTCCAGGTGCGCCCGCACCAGCTCGCCGGGCGGGTCGTCGCCCCACGTGGTGACCAGGGTGGTGGGCCGCCCGAGCCGGTGCAGGCCGACCGCGACGTTGGCCGGGCTGCCGCCCGGCACGGGGGTGACCTGCCGCTCCCCGGAACGCCACAGCAGGTCGACGAGGACCTCGCCGACGACGCCGACGCGGGAGGGGGAGGACGGAGCGCTCATGCGGGCAGCATAGGAGGCCGTCGTACGGGCGCCGGAGCGGTGTCCGAGCGGTGCCGGACCCGGCCGGTGGCGCCGCTCCGGCGGCGATTGGAGAAACCCCACTAAGGCCCGGGTGACGAAGCTCACGCCCGGCGCCGCATCCTTGTAGGAAGCCGACCAACGCCGTGATCAGGCCTTTGTGATCGGCGGACGATGATCGGCGGGGGCGACGCGGGTTAACGTCACGGTGTCCCGAACCGACCCTCACCCCGCGGAGTCACCCGATGGCCAGCGCAGTTCCCGCCGCTTCCGCCGTACGGACCCACCCGGTCCTCGCCGACCTCATCCCCGCGTCGCGGTTGCGCGACGTGGCCCTCGTCACCGGTGGCGCCGTACTGACCGGTCTGGCCGCGCAGTTGTCGGTCCCGGTCCCCGGGTCGCCGGTGCCCGTGACGGGCCAGACCTTCGCCGCGCTGCTGGTGGGCACCGCCCTCGGGGCTCGCCGCGGCTTCCTGGCGCTCGCGCTGTACGCGGTCGCCGGTGTCGCCGGCGTGCCGTGGTTCGCGGAGGGTTCGTCGGGCGCGGCGGCGCCGAGCTTCGGCTACATCCTCGGCATGGCGCTGGCGTCGGCGCTCGTGGGCGCGCTGGCCCGGCGGGGCGCGGACCGCAGCGTGTGGCGGATGGCCGGCGTCATGGTGGCCGGCAGCGCCGTCACCTACGCCGTGGGTGTCCCCTACCTCGCGCTGGCCGCGCACCTGACGCTGGGCCAGGCCGTGGCGCTGGGCCTGACCCCGTACCTGATCGGCGACGCGGTGAAGGCCGCCCTCGCCATGGGCGCGCTGCCCGCCGCCTGGAAGCTGGTCGGCCGACGCGACTGACCGGTCACGACCTGCGACGCACCCGGGTGGGGGCGGGGCGAAGGCCCCGCCCCCACCCGTTCTCCTTCAGTGCCGCGGCGCCGGCCCGCGCCGGGTCAGCCACAGGCCCGCGCCGCCCGCGGCCAGCAACAGGCCGCCGCCCAGCAGGAGGACGGCCGTGCGGCCGGGAGCGCCGGTGTCCGGCAGCGTGCCGGGTGCGGAGGGACTGGCGCCCGCGGAGGTGTCGGGGCCGAAGGGCACGTTGTCGGTGCCCAGCAGCAGCGGGGTGTCGGGTGCGTTCGGAGTGGGCTTGCTGGTGCCGAACGGGACCGGTCCCTGCTGCCACAGCAGGGTGCCGGTGTCGCCGAGCATCACGGGCAGGCAGATCTTGCCCTTGCCCTGGAGGTCGTAGGTCGCGGACACGGTGTAGGTCTTGCTCTTCCCCGCGGCCAGTTTCCCGACGGCGCAGCTGAATCCGCTGTTGGAACCGTCCGGGAGCTGCGCCTTCGGAATCGGGTCGCAGCCCTGCACGGCGGTCACCGCGAGGGCGTCGAAACCGACCACCAGGAGCCTGAGCCCAGGGGACTGCGCGTCACCCTTGTTGACCACCCGGGCCGTGATCGAGGTCTTTCCGGTCTTGTTGTCGACGGAGATCCTGGACGGCAGTTCCGTGCTCACCTTCACCCCGGCCGGGGCGCTCGGACCAGGCGTACCCCCCTGGCCGCTGCCCGGCACGGGCTCGGCACCGTACACCGGTCCGGCGAACGCCAGCGCCAGCACCGCGGCCGCCGCGGCCGATTTCCGAACATGAATTCGCCGATTGAAAAGGCGCATTGTTCTTCCCCCTTCTGCCCCGCATCAGCGGTATCTGAAGAGAGGTACCACAAGATTCCGGGCAACTATGCTGTCATGGTGGCAAGTTCATACTTCTGTCCCGGTCCCCGCGTGAATTGCGGGCCACCGGACAGGAATTGAGGGGCATGGGGAATTCTTCCCGCAGTGGGGAGTCCGGGCATGGTGGGAAATGCGGGTGGTGAGGTGCGCGGCCGGCTGGTGGCCGGCCGCTACCGACTGGGGGAGCCGATCGGCCAGGGCGGCATGGGCCGCGTCTGGCGGGCGGTCGACGAGGTGCTGGACCGGCAGGTCGCGGTCAAGGAGATGCGACTGGACGACATGGAGGCGGAGGACGCCCGGGTCCGTCGCGAGCGCAGCCTGCGGGAGGCGCGCGCCACCGCCCGGATCGACCACCCGAACGTGGTCCGGATCTACGACGTGGTCCAGGAGGACCACCGGCTCTGGATCGTGATGGAACTGGTCGACTGCCGGTCCCTGGAACAGATGCTGGCGCAGGACGGCCCGGTGGACGTGGCCGAGGCCGTGACGATCGGGACCGGGCTGGCCCGCGCGCTGCGCGAGGTGCACGCGGTCGGCGTGCTGCACCGCGACATCAAGCCCGGCAACGTGCTGATCGACACCCGGGGACGGGTCGTCCTCACCGACTTCGGCATCGCGGCGATCCAGGACGCCACGGCGCTGACGATGGCCGGGATGCTGGTCGGCTCGCCCGACTACATGGCCCCCGAGCGCGTGGAGGGCCGTCACCAGGGCCCGCCCTCGGACCTGTGGTCCCTGGGCGCGACCCTCTGCGCCGCCTTCGAGGGCAGGTCACCGTTCTCCCGGACCACCACCCTGGCCACGCTCCACGCGGTGCTCTACGAGGAGCCCCTGCTGCCGGCCGGCGCCGGGCCGCTCCACGGCACCCTGGCGGCCCTGCTGCGCAAGGACCCGGCGGAGCGGATGACCCTGGACGGCCTGGACGAGGCGCTCGCGGCCCTCGCCGCGCCCCCGGGCGGGCCGACCGTCGTCACCCGGCAGGCGCCGCCGCCCCCGGAGGAGGGGCACACCCCGACGCTTGCCGTCGGACGGGCCGCGCGGGAGCCGGCCGCCGGGCCGGAAGCGGCGCCGGAGCCGCAGGACGCCGTCCCGCCGGGCTGGGAGCGCCGCGTCACGGAGGCATCACCGGCGCCAGGACCGGAACAGGGCCCCGCGGTGCCGCCGGTGCCCCCGGGCCCCTCGCGCCCCCCGGCCTCCTCACGCCTCCGCCGGGTGGCCCTGCTGACCGCCGCGGGAGCGGCCGCCGCGGCCGTCGCCGTCACCGTCGTCCTGCTCACCGCGCCGCGCACCGGCCATCGGGAGGGCCCCGTCGTCGCGGGCACCAGCCGTCCCCCGTCCACCGGAGCCACCTCGTCCACCGGCACCTCGACCGGCACGCCCGCCCCCGGGGAGCGCAACGAGACCGGCTTCGCCTGGGAGCCGCCGCGGGGCTGGACGCGCAGCGCCAAGAGCCCGTCCAACGTCCACTACCACGCCCCGGACGGACAGCAGGAGATCGCCGCCTCGTACGCACTCGCGCGGGGCGGCGATCTCCTGGAGCAGTGGCGCGCCTTCGAGGCCGGTTCCCACGACGTGCCCGGCTACCGGAAGACCCGGCTGGAGCGGACGTCGTTCCGCGGTCGGCCCGCCGTCGTGTGGGAGTACGCCTTCACCCAGGCCGGCGCGCCCTGGCGGGCGCGGCAGCTCGGCTTCACCGAAGGAGGCAAGTCGTACCAGCTGAACGTCTGGTACGCGGCTTCGGCCGGGTCCGCCGCGCTGGCCGCCTACGACCGGGTGGGGGAGTCCTTCCGGCCCTTGTGAAGCAGTTGGCGCACCACCGCGACGGCGACCACGCCGAGCCCCACCAGCACCGAGACGACCACCTGGTCCCGGCCGCCGCCGTCGGCGGTGTCGGTGAGCATGTAGCCGAGCACGAACACGATCATGGCGATCGTCGCCCAGGTCAGGTACGGGTACAGCCACATCCGCACCCGCAGCCGCTCCGGGGCCTCCTTCAGGATGATCTTCCGCATGCGCAGTTGCGAGAAGCAGATCACCAGCCACACGAACAGCGCGATCGCACCGGAGGCGTTGAGCAGGAAGAGGAAGACGGTGTCGGGGTACTTGTAGTTGAAGAAGACCGCGACGAAGCCGAAGACGACCGAGCCCAGGATCGCCGCCTGCGGCACACCGCGCCTGGTGGTGCGGGCGAACGCCTTCGGCGCGTCACCGCGCCGGCCCAGCGAGAAGGCCATGCGCGAGGCCGTGTAGAGGCCGGAGTTGAGGCAGGACAGCACGGCCGTGAGTACGATCACGTTCATGATCTGGCCGGCGTGCGCGATGCCGATCGAGTTCAGCGCGGCGACGTAGGAGCCGTCCTTGGCGATCGACGGGTCGTTCCACGGCAGCAGCGACACCACGATGAAGATCGAGCCCAGGTAGAAGACGCCGATCCGCCAGATCACGCTGTTGGTGGCCTTGGTGACCGCGCGCTCGGGGTCGGCGGACTCGCCGGCGGCCAGTGTGACGATCTCGCTGCCCATGAAGGAGAACACGACCAGCAGCACACCGGTGAGGATCTTGCCGGGGCCGTTGGGGAGGAAGCCGCCGTGCGCGGTGAGGTTGCCCAGCCCCGCGGCGTCGTCGTGGCTGCCGGGCAGCACGCCGAAGACCGCGAGCGCGCCGAGCACGATGAAGCCGGCGATGGCCACGACCTTGATCCCGGCGAACCAGAACTCGAACTCGCCGTAGGAGGCCACCGAGGCCAGGTTGGTCGCGGTGAGCACGACCATCACGATCAGCGCCCAGCCCCACTGGGGCACGGCCGGGACCCAGCCCTCCAGGATCTTGGCCCCGGCGGTCGCCTCGACCGCCAGCACCACGACCCAGAAGAACCAGTACAGCCAGCCGATGGAGAAGCCGGCCCAGCGGCCCAGCGCACGGTCGGCGTAGGCGGAGAAGGAGCCGGAGGTGGGGTTCGCGGCCGCCATCTCGCCCAGCATGCGCATGACGAAGACGACCATGGTGCCGACGAGGGCGTACGACAGGAGGATGCCGGGGCCGGCGGCGGCGATGCCGGAGGCGGAGCCGACGAAGAGGCCGGCACCGATCACACCGCCGATCGCGATCATCGACAGGTGGCGGTTCTTGAGCCCGGCCTTCAGGCCCGAGCCGTCCTGCTGTTCCGTCGTGGCCTCGTGGGCCGCAGCGGTGGAGTCGGCCACTGGGGTGGGGGGACGTGTACTCATGGGGTGGCATGAAACACGGCCCGGCGCGGCCGTGGGAACCTTTGATTCCGTTTTGTTGTCCCATCCTCAAGCCACCCTCAAATCCCCCTCACGCATCACCCACGGCATGTCGCCCAGCGTGCCCGTGCGACACTCGTCCGTATGCGCGTGTACCTCGGTTCCGACCATGCCGGCTTTGAACTCAAGAACCACCTCGTGGAGTGGCTCGAGGCCAACGGGCACGAGCCCGTCGACTGCGGCCCGCACATTTACGACGCCCAGGACGACTACCCGCCGTTCTGCCTGCGCGCCGCGGAGCGCACCGCCGCGGACCCCGGCTCCCTCGGCATCGTGATCGGCGGCTCGGGCAACGGCGAGGCCATCGCGGCCAACAAGGTCAAGGGCGTCCGGGCCGCGCTCGCCTGGAGCCAGGAGACCGCGACCCTCGGCCGCGAGCACAACGACGCCAACGTCATCAGCGTCGGCGCCCGCATGCACACCACCGACGAGGCCACCAAGTTCGTCGAGGTCTTCCTCGGCACGCCCTACTCGGGTGAGCCGCGCCACACCCGCCGCATCGACATGCTCTCCGCGTACGAGACCACCGGCGAGCTGCCCCCGATCCCGCCGCACCACCCGCAGGAGGGCTGATCCGGGCATGCCCGAGGGGCATACGATCCACCGCCTCGCCGCGGACCACGAGGCACGCTTCGCCGGCCGGGTGGTCCGCGCGAGCAGTCCGCAGGGCAAGTTCTCCGACGGCGCCGCCCTCCTGGACGGCGCCGTGATGGAGTCCGCGGAGGCCCACGGCAAGCACCTCTTCCTGGGGTTCGGCCCGGTCGGCTGGGTCCACGTCCACCTCGGGCTGTACGGGAAGTCGGGCTTCGGCACCGGGCCGGGCGGGGCCCCCGTCGGCCAGGTCAGGCTGCGCCTGGCCACCGACGAGCACCACGCCGACCTGCGCGGGCCGACCGCCTGCGAGCTGATCACCGGGGCCGAGAAGCAGGCGATACACGACCGGCTCGGCCCCGACCCGCTGCGGCCCGCCGACACCGGGGAACGCGCCTGGGCCCGCGTGGCGCGCAGCCGCACCAGCGTCGCCGCGCTGCTCATGGACCAGAAGGTCGTCGCCGGCGTCGGCAACGTCTACCGCGCCGAGGTCCTCTTCCGCCACGGCGTCGACCCGTACCTGGCGGGACGCGACCTGGACCGCGCGCGGTGGGACGCGATCTGGGCCGATCTGGTGGCCCTGATGCGCGAGGGCGTGCGGAACAACCGCATCGACACCGTCCGCCCCGAGCACACCCCCGAGGCCATGGGCCGTGCGCCGCGCGTCGACGACCACGGCGGCGAGGTCTACGTCTACCGCCGTGCGGGGATGCTGTGCCACGTCTGCGGCACCGAGGTGCGCACCGCCTCCCTGGTGGCGCGCAACCTCTTCTGGTGCCCCGCCTGCCAGCCCGTCCGGGGCTGACTCCCCGCTCGGACCCGCGGCCGGCCGGGGACACGCCCAAGGGAGCGCCCCAGCCGGTGGACATGGCCCCGAGCGGGGACCTAGAAGCCGTGCGGCAGCCAGGGGGCGACGTCGCCGCCGAAAGCCACCGCGGCCTCCCGCAGCGCGCCCTGCCGAAGCTCCCGCACGCGTCCGGCCCGCGCCAGCGCGGTCAGCGAGACGTCGCCCAGGTAGGCCGCGCCCAGCTCGCGCACCGACAGCGCCAGGTCCGCGGCGTCCGTCGTCCGCTCGCACATGGCGCCCTTGGCGTCGCCGCCGAGCCGCCAGCGGCCCTCGTTCCAGGGGCAGAACGGGTCCGAGACCTCCAGCACGACGTCCAGCGGGGCAGCGTAGGTACGGGCCGACAGGGCCGCGCCCACCTCGACCGGGCGCAGCAGCAGCCCTTCCCTGACGCGCACGCCGCAGCGGCGCACGTCGTCGACCAGGTGCAGGACCGGGTCGTCGGCGGGACGGTTGCGCGCGGTGATGCGGCAGGTGAGGTCGATGCCGAACAGGTAGTGCCACAGGGCGGCGTATGTGTCCGGATCCAGTGCCTCCAGGTCGCGCAGCACCACCGTTCCGTCCGGTCCGGCTGCGTTCCAGGCGGACTTCACCGCGTAGCGCGTGTAGCCCCGCACCTCCCCGTCGCGCTCGGCGACCACGCAGAGCAGTTTCGACGCGCCGTCCCGGAACGCCTCCGGGTCGAGCACGCCCTTGCGCTCCCAGTTCGGCCGCCGCTCCAGCATGCCCGGCCGGGTGGGCACCCGCCGCGCGTAGACCTCCTCGCAGGCCGCCAGGGCCTTCTCCGGGTCGGCGAAGCGCAGGGTGACCCCGTCGGCGCCCGCGGGCACGGTGAGGCCGGCGCGCAGGGTGTC
This sequence comes from Streptomyces sp. PA03-6a, assembly GCF_033792765.1. Classification (NCBI taxonomy): domain Bacteria; kingdom Bacillati; phylum Actinomycetota; class Actinomycetes; order Kitasatosporales; family Streptomycetaceae; genus Streptomyces; species Streptomyces sp. PA03-6a. Next base: position 12,736 of record NZ_JARAVK010000221.1, read on the forward strand.
GACCTCCAGGGTCGTCTGGCGGGTGGCGACCTCGTAGCCGTACCGGCCGTAGATCGCCGGCTCGGAGGCCGTGAGCACCGCCAGGGGCTCGCCCCGTTCGCGCACCTCGTCCAGTTGCCGCCGCATCATCGAGGTCAGCAGCCCGCGGCGGCGGTGCGTCGAGGCGACGCTGACCATGGTGACGCCGGCCGCCGGGACCACGGCGCCGCCCGGCACCGCCATGCGGAAGGAGAACGCCCCCGCGGTGCCGACGACCTCCGCGCCGTCCCAGGCCGCGATCGACCGGGAGAACTCGGTCACCCCGCGGTCGAACTCCCGCTCCTCCGTCGGCCAGACCGCGCTGCCGAACGCGCGTTCCAGCGTGCTGAACCACTCGTCCCACTGTTCGGACTCGAGAACCCGCAATTCCACCGTCATGTGCCCTGCCTACCAGTCGCCCCAAGGCCGGGCGAACGGTTTTCGCCGGTCATGGCGGCGAATCAGCGCACCATGAGGGGCACCTCCGATGCGGAGAACGGGTGAGGGTGGATAGGGTCGCCGGGAACATGGCACGACGCCCGGTAGGAGACGGATTCGGGGCCCGGTGGCGCAGGACGGTCCACCGGGCCCGCGTAGGCCTGCGCAAATCCGCCGTGGACTACTTCCGCGGCGACGCGGCCGACTGGCTCGCCCTGACCGTCCTGACGATCAGCGTCCCGCTGATCGCCTGGGCCACGGTGCTGGCGCCGCAATGGTGCCCGCCCACCACCCTGGTGCTGCCCGTTCTTGTCGGCGGCCTGCTGCTGCGCCCCTCCAGCCTCCTGCTGCTGTACGGGGCGAGCGCCGCCGCGATGGTGGTGGAGTCCGCCGTCCTCGGCCCGTACCGCGACGGCGTCGGCCGGGTGACCCCGGGCACCGTGCTGGTGGTGGCGGCCGTGGCGCTGGCCGGGCTGATCGTCGCGCAGTTCCGCGCCCGGGTCGGCGTGCCCTGGATGCGCGGCGGCACGATGCTCTTCGACCTGCGCGAGCGCATCCGGGTGCAGAGCAGGCTGCCGCGACTGCCCGACGGCTGGCACGCCGAGATGGCGCTGCGGCCGGCCGGCGGCCAGTCCTTCTCCGGCGACTTCGTGGTGGCCACCCGCACCTCGGGCGGGCGGATCCTGGAAGCCGTCCTCACCGATGTGTCGGGCAAGGGCATGGACGCCGGCTCCCGCGCCCTGCTGCTCTCCGGCGCCTTCGGCGGCCTGCTCGGCTCACTGCCGCCGCACGCCTTCCTCACCGCCGCCAACGGCTACCTGCTCCGGCAGAACTGGGACGAGGGCTTCGCCACCTCCGTCCACCTGGTGCTGGACGTGGAGACCGGCGACTACGAGCTGCTCTCCGCGGGCCACCTGCCGGGCATGCAGCTCAGCGCGGGCACCGGCCGCTGGGAGGAGAAGGCGGCCGAGGGGCCGCTGCTGGGGGTGTACGACGGCGCCGAGTTCAACAGCGTGAAGGGCACGCTGCGCTCCGGCGACGTCCTGCTGCTCTTCACCGACGGCCTGGTCGAGGCCGCCGGCCGCGACATCACCGAAGGCATCGACCGGCTCGTCGGCGAGGCCGACCGGTACGTCGCGCACGGCTTCCGCGGCGCGGCCTGGCAGCTGATCGAGGCGGTCGCCAAGGACGTCAACGACGACCGCGCCCTGCTCATCGTGTGCCGGGACTAGCCGCCGGCCGGAACGCCCAGGACATCTTCGGCTCCATCGCGAAGCGGAACAGCCGCTGCACCGGAGGGGTGCACAGCGCGGTGACCACCACGACGGCGATCGCGGTGACCGCGACCTGGCCCAGCGGGGTGTGGATCCAGTCGTGGTCGTACCAGCTGCCGAAGCGGGAGCCCTTGGCGAGGAAGCCGTGCAGCAGGTATCCGTAGAGCGTGCCGGCGCCGAGGGCCGTGAACCACATGCGGCGGCGCGGCACCCAGGCGAAGAAGCACACCGTCAGCGCCAGGGAGCAGCAGAACAGCGCCAGCGTCATGACCGGCCCCGTCCACCAGGGCGCGCCCAGCTCCTGGGCGCTCGTGCGGTGGTAGAGCCAGGCCCGGTCCATCCGGGGCACCACCCAGTAGGAGACGACCAGCGCGCCGAGCCCCGCCGGAACGGACAGCACGCGCACCACCCGGCGCCGGGCGAGGTGGAAGTGCTCCGCCTTCAGGCACATGCCGAGCACGAAGAAGGGCAGGAACTGCAGGACGCGCTGGAGTTCCAGGTCGTCGCCGATGGTCGGGGTGACGGACGCCAGGGCCGCGATCACCAGGGCGACCGCGACCGGCTGCCGGACGATGCGCCAGATGGGGGCGGTGAGACGCCAGATGAAGAGGGCGGCGAGGAACCAGGTGAGGTACCAGGGGTCGAGCAGGCTGAGCGGTTGCGGCGCCGCGTCGTCGGCCCAGTTCCTGAAGAGCGAGTAGGCGGCCTCGAAGAGCAGGTACGGGACGGCGATGCCGGTGATCAGTCTCCTGACGCGGTCCGGACGGGCGTCGAAACTCTTCGAGAAGTAGCCGGAGATGACGATGAAGGCCGGCATGTGGAACGCGTACACGAGGATGTAGAGCGCGCCGGCGGCCCTGCTGTGCCCGGTGAGCGGTTCCCAGGCGTGGCCCATCGCGACCAGGACGATCGCGAGGTACTTGGCGTTGTCGAAGAACGGGTCGCGCCCGGCGGAGGGCGCGACCCGTTCTTCGACAACGCCAAGTACCTCGCGATCGTCCTGGTCGCGATGGGCC
>NZ_JARAVK010000222.1:0-15379 GCF_033792765.1 Streptomyces sp. PA03-6a
GCCGTGGGGGAGGGCCTGCCGGGCTTCGCCCCGGGGCTCGACGAGGAGCGGGCGGAGGCGGCGCTGTCCATGGCACGGCTGCTGCTCGGGCCCGGCGGAGAGGACGGGGGTCGGGACGCATGACGGACTCGGGCACGGACACCGGCATGGACACGGGCACAGGCACGGGCACGGACGCCGACGAGCGGCTGCGGCGCTGGCGGATGGTGCTCGGCGGCGGGCCCGCCGACGGCACGGGCCGGCGGCTCACCGGCCGGGACGCGGCGATGGACCAGGCACTGGAGGCGCTGTACGGCGCCGCCCCGCACGGCGGGGGCGGTGCACCGCCCCCGCGGAGCGCCGGGCTGGGCGGCTCGGCGCCCCAGGTCGCGCGCTGGCTGGGGGACATCCGCAGGTACTTCCCCAGCAGCGTCGTCCAGGTGATGCAGCGCGACGCCATCGACCGGCTCGGGCTGTCCGCGCTGCTGCTGGAACCGGAGATGCTGGAGGCGGTCGAGGCCGACGTCCACCTGGTCGGCACACTGCTCTCGCTGAACAAGGTGATGCCCGGGACGACGAAGGAGACGGCGCGGGCGGTGGTCCGCAAGGTCGTGGAGGACCTGGAGCGGCGCCTGGCGACCCGGACCCGGGCCACCCTCACCGGCGCGCTGGACCGTTCGGCGCGGGTCCACCGCCCGCGGCACCGGGACATCGACTGGGACCGCACGATCCGTGCCAACCTCCGGCACTACCTGCCCGAGCACGGCACCGTCGTCCCCGAACGGCTGATCGGCCACGGCCGGGCCTCGCAGGCGGTGCGCAAGGACGTCGTGCTCTGCATCGACCAGTCGGGCTCGATGGCGGCCTCCGTGGTCTACGCGTCCGTCTTCGGCGCCGTGCTCGCCTCCATGCGCAGCATCGACACCCGGCTGGTCGTCTTCGACACGGCGGTCGCCGACCTGACGGAACATCTGGACGATCCCGTCGACGTGCTGTTCGGCACCCAGCTCGGCGGCGGGACCGACATCAACCGGGCGCTGGCCTACTGCCAGTCCCTCATCAGCCGGCCCGCCGAGACCGTCGTGGTCCTCATCAGCGACCTGTACGAGGGCGGCATACGCGACGGGATGCTCAAGCGGGTCGCGGCGATGAAGGCGTCCGGTGTGCAGTTCGTGGCACTGCTGGCGCTGTCGGACGAGGGCGCGCCCTCCTACGACCGCGAGCACGCGGCGGCGCTCGCGGCGCTGGGGGCGCCCGCGTTCGCCTGCACCCCGGATCTCTTCCCCGAGGTCATGGCGGCCGCCATCGAGAAGCGGCCGCTGCCCGTGCCCGAGCCCGCCCCCGGAGGGTGAGCCGGGACGGGGCGGGTGGGAGCGGCCGCGTCACCCTCGGTGAGTGGACCGCCCCGGCGGCTCCCGCCGGGGCGACCCGCCCGTGTCCCCGCCGCCGCGGGAACCCCCCGAACGGCTGGTCTGTGACCGTTCTCACCGCTCTCGCACCATCTCGGATTTACCCGTGCCGCCCGCGCGGCGATAACCTGCGAGACGGACATGCCGCGTGCTCGGCCGACGTGTGCGCCCCCCGTACGGCCGTTCGTATGGTTCGTTACGAAGACGTCAGCGACGACCCGCCCCGGCACGCAGACAACGAACCGCGATAACCAAGGACGGACGCGCGTGGACCTGTTCGAGTACCAGGCGAGGGACCTCTTCGCCAAGCACGGTGTACCGGTGCTGGCCGGTGAAGTCATCGAAACGCCTGAGGCGGCGCGCGAGGTCGCGGAGCGGCTCGGTGGCAAGGCTGTCGTCAAGGCACAGGTGAAGACCGGTGGCCGTGGCAAGGCCGGCGGCGTGAAGGTGGCGTCGGACCCCGAGGACGCGGTGGCGAAGGCCGGCCAGATCCTCGGCATGGACATCAAGGGCCACACGGTCCACAAGGTGATGCTGGCCGAGCTGGCCCCGGAGATCGCCTCCGAGTACTACGTCTCCTTCCTCCTCGACCGCGCCAACCGGACCTTCCTGGCGATCGCGTCCGTCGAGGGCGGCATGGAGATCGAGGAGGTGGCGGCGACCAACCCGACGGCCGTCGCCCAGATCCCGGTGGACGCCATCGAGGGCGTGACCCCGGAGAAGGCCCGCGAGATCGTCGAGGCGGCCGCCTTCCCGGCCGACGTCGCCGACCAGGTCACCGAGATCCTGCAGACCCTGTGGAAGACCTTCATCTCCGAGGACGCGCTCCTCGTCGAGGTCAACCCGCTCGCCAAGGTCGCCGACGGCCGCGTCATCGCGCTCGACGGCAAGGTCTCGCTGGACGAGAACGCCGACTTCCGCCAGCCGGAGCACGAGGCGCTGGTCGACCACGCCGCCGCCAACCCGCTGGAGGCCGCGGCCAAGGCCAAGGGCCTCAACTACGTCAAGCTCGAGGGCGAGGTCGGCATCATCGGCAACGGCGCGGGTCTCGTCATGAGCACCCTGGACGTCGTCGCCTACGCCGGTGAGGGCCACGGCAACGTCAAGCCCGCCAACTTCCTCGACATCGGCGGTGGCGCCTCCGCCGAGGTCATGGCCAACGGCCTCGAGATCATCCTGGGCGACCCGGACGTCAAGTCCGTCTTCGTCAACGTCTTCGGCGGCATCACCGCCTGCGACGCGGTCGCCAACGGCATCGTCCAGGCCCTGGAGCTGCTGAAGTCCAAGGGCGAAGAGGTCACCAAGCCGCTCGTCGTCCGTCTGGACGGCAACAACGCGGAGCTCGGTCGGCAGATCCTGACCGACGCCAACCACCCGCTGGTCGAGCAGGTCGACACCATGGACGGCGCCGCGGAGCGCGCCGCCGAGCTGGCTGCGAAGTAAGGGACAGGTCACCACATCATGGCTATCTTCCTGACCAAGGAGAGCAAGGTCATCGTCCAGGGGATGACCGGTTCCGAGGGCACCAAGCACACCCGGCGCATGCTCGCCTCGGGCACCAACATCGTCGGCGGCGTGAACCCGCGCAAGGCCGGCACCAGCGTGGACTTCGACGGCACCGAGGTGCCGGTCTTCGGCTCCGTCGCCGAGGCCATGGAGAAGACCGGTGCCGACGTCACCGTCATCTTCGTCCCGCCGAAGTTCGCCAAGGACGCGGTCATCGAGGCCATCGACGCCGGGATCGGCCTCGCGGTCGTGATCACCGAGGGCATCGCGGTCCACGACACCGCCGCCTTCTGGGCGTACGCGGGCAGCAAGGGCAACAAGACCCGGATCATCGGTCCCAACTGCCCCGGCCTGATCACCCCCGGCCAGTCCAACGCGGGCATCATCCCGGCCGACATCACCACCTCCGGCCGCATCGGCCTGGTGTCGAAGTCGGGCACGCTGACCTACCAGATGATGTACGAGCTCAGCGACATCGGCTTCTCCTCGGCGGTCGGCATCGGCGGTGACCCGATCATCGGCACCACCCACATCGACGCGCTGAAGGCGTTCCAGGACGACCCCGAGACCGACCTGATCGTCATGATCGGCGAGATCGGCGGCGACGCCGAGGAGCGTGCCGCGGCCTTCATCGCCGAGCACGTCACCAAGCCGGTCGTCGGCTACGTCGCGGGCTTCACCGCGCCCGAGGGCAAGACCATGGGCCACGCCGGCGCCATCGTCTCCGGCTCCTCCGGCACCGCCCAGGCGAAGAAGGAGGCCCTCGAGGCCGCCGGCGTCAAGGTCGGCAAGACCCCGTCGGAGACGGCCCGCCTCGCGCGCGCCATCCTGCAGGGCTGATCCCCGCCTCCGTACGGAGGCACGCACACGGGCCCGCTCCCTCCGGGGGGCGGGCCCGTGTGCGTGTGTGCGGGCGTGCTCAGCGCGCGGGGGCGGAGGTGCGCTGCCCGACCGGCTCGTGGTCGGCCGCGACGCGGTCGCTGAGCGGCCCGAAGACCAGCCCGACCGCGGTCGCCAGCGCTATCACCACGGTCGCCACCACGGCACCCACCGTGCGGATGCGCAGCCACTGCTCGCTCAGTTCGCGCACCATGGCCGCCGGGAACTCCGGCTGCGGCTGCTCGTCCAGCAGGTCGCCCAGCCGGGCCGGCGCCCCCTCGCCCAGGGCCTCGCGCCCCCGGACGATGCGCCGCCTGGTCATGGAGGTGGTGGCCATGCTCTCCGCCGCCGTCCGCCGCAGGCTCAGCCCCAGGCCGTCGTGGAGCAGTACGGCGTGCCGGGTGCCGCGCGGCAGCCGCTGGAACGGGCTGCGCTCCCGTGGCGGGGTGCGGTACCAGGGCAGCGTCTGCTGCCAGGGCGCGAGGGCGTGGTGGTGCGCCTCCGCACGGATCCACCCGGCCGGGTCGGGGTCGACGGCGACCTCGGGCCACCGCTGCCAGGCCAGGTCGAAGGCGCGGTGCACGGCGTGCCGGGCCAGCCGCATGTTGCCGGTGAGCAGTTCGACCTGGCGGAGCAGGGCGGGCGCGTTGCGGGTGTACAGCCCGTCGAAGGCTGCCTGCGCGGCCCGGGCGATCCGTACGGCCTCGATCGCCGGGTCCTCGGTCCCGGCCTCGCCCGCGGCCTCCGGCTCCGGGGCCGGCTGCCCGCCGGGCGGAGCGGACGAGGGGGCGGGGTCGCGGGGCCCCTCGGCCCCCGTCGGCCCCACCCGTTCCGCGGACGCGTCCGATTCCCCCGCACCGGCCGCCTGCACGGCCTGCGGGTCTTTGGCGGCGTTCCCGGCCTGCGCCGCCCCGGGGGCCTTCGCCGGCCGGGGACGCCTTCGCTTCTTGATGGCCTTCGCGGCCCTCGCCGTGGATGTGCGGCTCATGCGATCGACCACTCGGATCGAATGAAGAAACGCATAACGCCATATTCCGCGACACGACGGTCATTCGCATGCTGCCACGGCGAAAGGGGGTGTTCTTGGCAGCATGAGATCCGTGAGTGCCGCAAGCGCCCTGAGTCACGTCGTGCACCGGATCCGGGCCGCCCACGAGACCCTGCGCACCTCCGAGTCCGCCCCCGCCTTCACCGGCGGCGTGGTCGCCGCGGGCCTGGGCCTGGGCGGCTTCGCCATGCTCGTGCTCTTCCTGTGGGTCGTCTCGCCGTTCCCCGACAGCGGGCTGAACGGCGCCCTCCACGTCGCCGCGGACTGCTGGCTGCTCGCCCACGGCGGCGGCCTGGTGCGCACCGAGACCCTCTCCGGCGTCGCCGCGCCCATCGGCGTCACGCCGCTGCTGCCCATGGCGTTCCCGGTGTGGCTGCTGTACCGGGCGGGGGCGGACGCCGTCGCGCCGGCCTCGGACGACAAGGCCGCGCGGTCCGCCGTCGCGTGGCTGATCGGCGGGTACCTCGCGGTGGGCGCCGGGGTGGTCGTCTACACCTCGTACGGGCCGGTGCGCAGCGACGCGCTCGGCGCCGCGGTGCACCTGCCCCTCGTCGCCGCCCTCGCGGCGGCCGCGGGGGCCTGGATGGAGCGGGGGCGGCCGCGGATCCCGCTGCCGGCGTGGCTGTCCCGGGTGACCGTGGCCGCGACGGTGCCGCTGCGGGATGCCGCGGTCGTGCTGCGCTCGGCGGGGGCGGGCGTCTGCGTCCTCGTCGCGGGTGGCGCGGCGCTCACGGCGGTGACCCTGGCGCTGCACCCCGGCGCCGCGGGGGCGTCGTTCACCCGGCTCAGCGAGGCGCTGTCCGGGCGGCTGGCGGTGCTGGCGGTGGCGGTGGCGCTGATCCCGAATGCCGCCGTGTGGGGCGCGGCCTATGCGCTCGGCCCCGGTTTCGCGCTCGGCACCCAGGCCGCGGTGCGTCCGGCCGGCGTGGTGGGGGAGCCGGTGCTGCCGGACTTCCCGCTCCTCGCGGCGCTGCCCCAGCCCGGGCCCGGGACGTCGCTGACCTGGGTGGCACTGGTCGTGCCGGTGCTCGCCGGGGTCGCGGTGGGGGTGCTCGCCGTCGACCGGCGGGAGCCGTGCGGCCTCGGGCGCACCGCGGCGCACGCCGCCCTGGGCGGGCTGGTGTGCGGGATCGCCATGGCGCTGCTCACCGGGTTCGCGGCGGGGCCGCTGGGCACCGGGGCGCTGGAGGAGTTCGGGCCGTCCTGGTGGCTCACCGGGTTCGCGGCGGCCGGGTGGACGGCGGCCGCCGGTACGCCCACGGCCCTGCTGGTGCGCTGGGTGCGGGTCCGCCGCGCCGCCGCCGGGACGGAGGGCCGGGACGCGAGGGGCGAGGAAGCGGTGGGCGAGGAAGCGGAGGTGCAGGGCGACGCGGTGCGGGGCGACGCGCTGCCCGGCGCCGCCCCGTCGGAGGCCTGAGCCTCCGTCCGGGGCCGGCGCGAGCGGCGCGTCAGGGTGTGTGGAGCACGTCGCGCAGCGGGGTCGGCAGCAACTGCTGGCAGGCGTCGCGCGACGAGGAGGTCAGCGCGTCGCGCGTGCAGGAGTAGTAGTCCTTGTAGACGACCTGGGTGGTGAAGGTCGTCGCCACCACGCAGAGGGCCAGCCCGCCCATGATCAGACCGCCGAGCGCGGCCGGGCGCTGCGGCTTGCTGCGGGGGTCGGTGGGCCGCTGCGGCGGAGGGGTGGCGCCGCCCTCGGCCAGCAGGGCGGCCGCCTCGGCGCGGGCCTTGGCCCGTTCCTCGGGCTTCATCCGCAGCGCGTTGACGCTCCAGTACAACGCGAGGGCGCCGAGCAGCAGCCCCACGTACGTCCAGCCCAGGAAGAGGGCGAAGAACAGCCCCCACATGCCGCAGATCATGGCGTAGCGGGCACGCCGCTGGGCGGGGTCGGTGGGGTCGAAGCGCGGCCCGTCCGGGCGCCGTCCGCCGCCGTAGCCGCCACCGGGGCGGTCGCCGTAGCCGCCGTCCTGCCGGCCGGGCTGCCGCTCGCTCCACTGACCGCCCCACGCCGGGGGCGGCGGAGGCGGTGTGGGCGTGGGGCGCTCGTCCCCGGAGTCGGAGGGCTGCTCCGGCCGGCGCGGCTGCCAGGGCTGCTCGGGGGCGTTCTCCGCCGGCGGGGCGAACGGGTTGTCCTGCTCGTGGCCTCGGCCACTGCTCATGCTTGCCTGGGTCATCCCCTTGCCGTCGACTCCTCGAGTTGTCGGACGTGTGACTTCGCCGTTCTTCACCCCAGACGCTACCGCCCGCGCGCTCCCCCGTCCCGTGGGGGCGGTCGGGTGTGCCGGTATCGTTGCTGACGGTCGACGGCCTCGTAGAGTTCCCCGGAATTCCGGCGATCTTCGAGTCGTACGATCCTCCAAAGCGCCGGATCCCGAGAGATGACCCGCAGTGGCCACAGTCTTTCCGCCCCTTTCCCGCCCCGCCCGACTCGTCGTGCTCGTCTCCGGTTCGGGCACGAACCTGCAGGCGCTGCTCGACGCGGGACTGCACGTCGTCGCCGTCGGCGCGGACCGGTCCGGCATCGCCGGCCTGGAGCGCGCCGAGCGTGCCGGGCTGCCGACGTTCGTCTGCCGGGTCACCGACCACGGCGACCGTGAGGCGTGGGACGCCGCACTGACCGGGGCGGTGGCCGCGCACGAGCCCGACCTGGTCGTCTCGGCCGGGTTCATGAAGATCGTGGGCAAGGAGTTCCTCGCCCGGTTCGGCGGCCGCCTCGTCAACACCCACCCGGCGCTGCTGCCGAGCTTCCCGGGTGCCCACGGGGTGCGCGACGCCCTCGCGTACGGCGTGAAGGTCACCGGCTGCACCGTCCACTTCGTCGACGACGGCGTCGACACCGGCCCGATCATCGCCCAGGGCGCGGTCGAGGTCCGGGAGGACGACACGGAGGAAGCGCTCCACGAGCGCATCAAGGAAGTCGAGCGCACGCTGCTCGTCGACGTCGTGGGGCGGTTGTCCCGCGACGGCTATCGCATTGAGGGACGAAAGGTTCTGTTGCCGTGAGTACCAAGCGGGAGATCCGTCGCGCACTGGTCAGCGTCTACGACAAGACCGGTCTGGAGGAGCTGGCCCGCGGCCTGCACGAGGCGGGCGTCCAGCTGGTCTCCACCGGCTCGACGGCCGGGCGGATCGCCGCCGCCGGGGTGCCGGTCACCAAGGTCGAGGAGCTGACCGGGTTCCCCGAGTGCCTCGACGGCCGCGTGAAGACCCTGCACCCGAAGGTGCACGCCGGCATCCTCGCCGACCTGCGGCTGGAGGACCACCGCCGGCAGCTGGAGGAGCTGGGCGTCGAGCCCTTCGACCTGGTCGTGGTCAACCTCTACCCCTTCCGCGAGACGGTCGCCTCCGGCGCCTCGGAGGACGAGTGCGTCGAGCAGATCGACATCGGCGGCCCCTCGATGGTCCGTGCCGCGGCCAAGAACCACCCGTCCGTGGCGGTCGTGACCAGCCCCGAGCGGTACGCCGACGTGCTCGGCGCCGTCCGTGAGGGCGGCTTCGACCTCACGACCCGCAAGCGCCTGGCGGCCGAGGCGTTCCAGCACACCGCGGCGTACGACGTCGCGGTCGCGAGCTGGTTCGCGAGCTCGTACGCCCCCGCCGACGACAGCCCCTTCCCGGACTTCCTGGGCGCCACCTACGAGCGCAAGAACGTGCTGCGCTACGGCGAGAACCCGCACCAGGCCGCCGCGCTCTACACCGACGGCAGCGCGGGCCTGGCGAACGCCGAGCAGCTGCACGGCAAGGAGATGTCGTACAACAACTACGTCGACACCGAGGCCGCGCGCCGGGCGGCGTACGACCACGACGAGCCCTGTGTCGCGATCATCAAGCACGCCAACCCGTGCGGCATCGCGGTGGGCGACGACGTCGCGCAGGCGCACCGCAAGGCGCACGCCTGCGACCCGCTGTCCGCCTTCGGCGGCGTCATCGCCGTCAACCGGCCGGTGAGCGTGGCCATGGCCGAGCAGGTCGCCGAGATCTTCACCGAGGTCATCGTCGCGCCGGACTTCGAGGAGGGCGCGGTCGAGGTCCTCGCCCGCAAGAAGAACATCCGCGTGCTGCGCTGCCCGCAGGCGCCCGTCGCGGAGACGGAGTTCCGTCCGGTCGAGGGCGGGCTGCTGCTGCAGGAGAAGGACCGCCTCCAGGCCGCCGGGGACGACCCCGCCACCTGGACGCTGGCCACCGGCGAGCCGCTGACCGCCGACGAGCTGGCCGACCTGGCGTTCGCCTGGCGGGCCTGCCGGGCGGTGAAGTCCAACGCCATCCTGCTGGCGAAGGACGGCGCGACGGTCGGCGTCGGCATGGGCCAGGTCAACCGGGTCGACTCCGCCAAGCTCGCCGTCCAGCGGGCCGGCGAGGAGCGGGCCGCGGGCTCCTACGCCGCCTCCGACGCCTTCTTCCCCTTCCCCGACGGGCTGGAGGTGCTCACCGGCGCGGGCGTCAAGGCCGTGGTGCAGCCCGGTGGTTCGGTGCGCGACGAGGCCGTGGTCGAGGCCGCGCGCAAGGCCGGCGTGACCATGTACCTCACCGGGACGCGGCACTTCTTCCACTGACCGGCCGGTGTGCCGGAACGCCGAAGGCCCCCGCCGGTGCGGGGGCCTTCGGCCTGCGGGCGGACCCGCTCAGTACTGCGGGCGCTTGAACCAGGCCGCCGTCTCGGCCTTCGCCGCGAAGACGATCAGCAGCACGCTGAGCGCAAGCGGTGCGAGCAGCAGGAAGGCGCCGCTGATCATGGTGGCGACACTGCTCAGCGCGACCAGCACGCCGATCACGATGGACCCGATCCGCGTGCCGTTGCCGCCGGTCCTGTACTTGGCGCCCATGCCGATCGACAGCACGGCGAAGGCGAGGAAGAGCACCCCCATGACGTATACCAGGCCGATGGGCATGGTCAGTTCGTCGGTGTCGTCCACGCTCTTGAGCGCCGCGGCCCCGAGCAGGAGCAGCAGGCCGCCCAGGATCTGCAGCCCGCCGAGCACGAAGAGCATCGCCCGGGCCGTCCTGGCCGACGACGGCATGACCTCCGGACCACCCGGGTACGCCGCGAACGGCGCGTGCGGTTGCGGCTGCTGGGGGTAGCCGTACGGCGACTGCGCCTGCGGCTGGGGCTGCGTCGGGTAGCCGTAACCGGGCTGGGCCGGGGGCTGCTGCGGGTAGCCGTACGGCTGCTGCGGTGGCTGCCGTCCGTAGGGATCGCCGGGGCCGGGCGGATGGCTCACTTCTCACTTCCTTCGCGGGGACGGGACCGGGGGACCGGGCCTACTGGGTCTTGACGACGACCGAGTTGAGGATCTTGTCGGCGAAGGTCTGCTTCTTGTCGTCCCACAGCGGCCACAGGTAGCCGATGTAGCAGGCGGCGCCGTCCAGCCCGTGGCACAGCCGGCGGACGAAGGCCATGCCGAAGCCGAGCGGACGGCCGTCCAACTCCCGCAGCACGCTGATGCCGAGGGCCTTCTTGCCCGGCGTCTGGCCGGTCTTGCCCTCGCGGTAGCACAGGAACAGGCTGCCGGCGAGGGACAGCAGGAAGCCGAGGCCGATGAGGGCGATGGCGCCACCCGGCATCGTGGGCGCGGGGCAGGAGTAGGTGCCGCTCTCGTCGCACGCGCGGGCCGCGTCGACCACCTCGGCGATGAACTGCGCGTAGCCGATGCCGATGAGGATCATCGGCACGAGTCCGGCGACCAGGAAGTCGATCAGCGTCGCGCCCACCCGCGCACCCCAGCTCGCGAACGGGGGCATGCCCGGGACGGGACCGGCGGGGCCCCCGGGGTAGCCGCCGTAGCCGTACGGGCCCTGGGCCTGCGGCGGAACGGCGCCGTAGGGAGGCTGGGGCTGCGTCGGGTAGCCGTAACCGGGCTGGGCCGGGGGCTGCTGCGGGTAGCCGTAGGGCTGCTGGGGCGGCTGCTGGCCGTACGGATTGCCGGGACCGGGCGGGTAGCTCACGTTGGCTTCTTTCGCGCGGATGGGACTGGGGACGGGCCACATCGTCCTGGGCGGCGTCATCCGCTGTCCAGCGTTGGTGTGCGGACCTGAGAAGATGGAGGTATGACCGCCCAGATTCTCGATGGCAAGGCCACTGCCGCCGCGATCAAGTCCGAACTGTCCACCCGCGTCCAGGCGCTCAAGGCGCGGGGTGTCACCCCGGGGCTGGGCACGCTGCTGGTCGGCGACGACCCCGGCAGCCGCTGGTACGTCGCGGGCAAGCACCGCGACTGCGCGGAGGTCGGCATCGCGTCCATCCAGCGCGAGCTGCCGGAGACCGCCACCCAGGAGGAGATCGAGGCGGTCGTCCGTGAACTCAACGACAACCCGGAGTGCACCGGCTACATCGTCCAGCTGCCGCTGCCCAAGGGGATCGACACCAACCGCGTCCTGGGGCTGATGGACCCGGCCAAGGACGCCGACGGACTGCACCCGACGAACCTCGGCCGGCTGGTCCTCAACGAACGCGGCCCGCTGCCCTGCACCCCCAACGGCATCGTGGAGCTGCTCCGGCGGCACGGAGTGGAGATCAACGGCGCGCACGTCACCGTGGTCGGCCGCGGCGTCACCGTCGGCCGCTCGATCGGCCTGCTGCTGACCCGCAAGTCGGAGAACGCCACCGTCACCCTCTGCCACACCGGCACCCGCGACCTGTCCGCCCAGCTGCGCCAGGCCGACGTCATCGTGGCCGCCGCGGGCGTGCCGCACCTGGTGAAGCCGGAGGACGTGCGACCGGGCGCGGCCGTGCTGGACGTCGGCGTCAGCCGCGACGAGAACGGCAAGATCGTCGGCGACGTGCACCCGGGCGTGGCCGAGGTCGCCGGCTGGATCTCGCCGAACCCCGGCGGCGTCGGCCCGATGACCCGGGCCATGCTGCTGGCGAACGTCGTGGAGGCCGCGGAGGGCCGGTACGCATGACCGGGACGGGTCCCCGTACGCGAGCGGCGGAGCCGGAGGAGGGGGCCGGCGAATCCGGCCGCAGCCGCCGCTTCCAGGTGCTGACCCGCGGTACCGCGCGCCCCGAGGGCGGCGGCCGGGCCATGGGCGCCCACGCCCCGGCCCCGGCCCGTCAGTGGCCGGTGCTCGTGGTCTCCGGTGCGGTGCTGCTCGGCCTGGTGCTGGTGGCCGCGGACGTCACCCGGGCCGGCCTGGTGCTGGTCGGTTCGGCGCTGCTCGCGGGCGCGCTGATGCGCCGGCTGCTGCCCTCGGTCGGCATGCTGGCCGTCCGCAGCCGCTTCACCGACATGATCACCTACGGTGTGCTGGGCGCCCTGATCGTGCTGCTGGCGCTGATGGCGCAGCCGCACCCGGTGCTGGAGATCCCCTTCCTGGAGGATGTCGTCCGCTTCTCCGTGCGTTGATCCGGTTACGCTGTGTGGCGAGTGTCCTGACGTACGACGTGCACCCCGGGCACACGTCACCGGCGTGAGAGGGAGAACGACTCCCATGGCCAAGATCAAGGCAAGGAACCCGGTCGTCGAGCTCGACGGCGACGAGATGGCGCGGATCATCTGGCGGTTCATCAGGGACGAGCTGGTCCTGCCGTACCTCGACATCGAACTGGTCCGCTTCGACCTGGGAATCGAGCACCGGGACGCCACCCACGACCGGGTGACGGCGGAGGCGGCGGAGGCGGTGGGAAGGCACGGCGTCGGCGTGAAGTGCGCCACCGTCACGCCCGACGAGGCGCGGGTCGCGGAGTTCGGCCTCAAGGGGATGTACCGCTCCCCGAACGCCACCATCCGCGACCGCCTCGGCGGCGGGATCTTCCGCGAACCCGTCGTCCTGCGGAACGTGCCGAGGGCCGTGCCCGGCGGGACCCGTCCCGTGGTGATCGCCCGGCACGCCTTCGGCGACCAGTACCGGGCCACCGAGCTGCGGATCCCCGGCGCGGGCACCCTCGCCCTGAGCTTCACCCCGGCCGACGGCTCCGACCCGGTCGAGCTGGAGGTCCACCACTTCCCGGGCGCCGGCGTGGCGCTCGGCATGGTCAACCTGGACGACTCGATCCGCGAGTTCGCGCGCGCCGCCTTCCGCTACGGGCTGGCGCGCGGTCTCCCCGTCTACCTGTCCACGAAGAACACGGTGCTCAGGAAGTACGACGGCCGCTTCAAGGACCTCTTCCAGGAGGTCTTCGACGGCGAGTTCCGGCGCGAGTTCGAGGCGTCGGGCCTGGGCTACGAGCACCGCCAGGTCGACGACATGGCGGCCTCGGCCCTGAAGGGCGCCGGCGGCTACGTCTGGGCGTGCAAGAACTACGACGGGGACATCCTGTCCGGGGTCCTCACCCGGGGCGTCGGCTCGGCGGGGCTGATGACCTCGGTCCTCATGACCTCCGACGGCAGGACCGTGCTGTCGGAGGCGGCGCACGGCACGGTCACCCGCCACTACCGCAGGCACCAGGCGGGCCTGCCGACCTCGACCAACCCCATCGCCATGGTCTTCGCGTGGAGCCGCGGTCTCGCCCACCGCGCCCGGCTGGACGACACCCCCGAACTGGCCCGGTTCGCCGGGACGCTGGAGAACGCCTGCCTGGAGGTCGTCGAGGCGGGCCAGCTGACCCAGGACCTGGCGGTGCTGGTCGGCCCGGAGCAGCCGTGGCTGACGACCGAGCGGTTCCTCGCCGCCGTCGACGAGAACCTGCGCAAACGCATGTCCGTCTGAGCCGGACCTCCGGCGCCGCGCGGCACCCGTACGACCGGGTACCCCGTCCTCCCCCCGTCGGAGGACGGGGCACCGTCGTGTTGGGGCGCCCCCCTCTGGCCCCCGGCGACGACGCTACGGCCGGCGGTGCCGGGAAGGCGTCCCGTGCCGGTTTGACCTTTGGGAAGAGGACGTACAACTTCCGCGGTACGGCAGGGGACTGACGCACACCCGTACGGCCGGGGCCTACGCTGCGCCCGTGGGGAAAAAGGGGCTGGTCGACGTCCTGCTGGCGGTGGGCTTCACCGCCGCCAGCATGCTGCTGGGGCACGAACGGCCACCCGGGGACTGGATACGGCTGGACCAGTTCGGCTACGCGCTGACCGCCCTGGTCAACCTGCCCGTCGCCGTGCGCCGCTGGGCACCGGCCGGTGTCTGCGTCTTCGTCTGCGCCGCCTGGACGCTGTACGTCGCCGCCGGGTACTGGCCGGTCGTCAACTCGATGGCGCCGTTGCTCGCGCTCTACACCGCCGCGGCCCTGCGCCCGGTGCGCACCGGGCTGGCCTGCGCGGCGCTGACCGGCGCGGTCTGGGTGTACGCCGGGCTGACGGCGGCGCAGAGCTCGATGGCCACCGTGGCCGCCCAGGCCGTGGTGTTCCCCCTGGTGATGTGCCGTTTCGGCCGGTCCGCCCGGGTGTCGGGCAAGCGCGAGGAGCGGCTGGCCCGGCTCACCGAGCAGTTGCGCACCGAGCAGCAGGACCGGGCCCGGGAAGCGGTGGCGCAGGAGCAGGCGCGGATCGCCCGCGAGCTGCACGACGTGGTCGCCCACCACATGTCGGTGATCTCGGTGCAGGCGGGCATGGCCGCGTACGTCTTCCGCACTTCCCCGGAGACCGCCCGCGGCGCGCTCGACACCATCTCCGACACCACCCGCGAGGCGCTCCAGGAGATGCGCCGCATGCTCAAGGTGCTCCGAGCGGGGCCGGGCGAACCGGAGGAGGGCTGGGCCTCGTACGATCCGATGCCCTCGGTGACCCGGCTGGGCGAGATGATCGAGCGGGTGCGGGCGGCCGGCCTCGCCGTCGAGCTGCGGATCGAGGGCGGCCCGCGGCCCGTCGCCCCCGGTGTCGGCCTGTGCGCGTACCGGGTGGTGCAGGAGGCGCTGACCAACGTGCTCAAGCACGCCCCCCTCGCGCGGGCCCGGGTCCTGGTCGCCTACGAGCCGCACCACCTGACGGTGACCGTCACCGACGACGGCACCGGCACCGGCACCGATGACGGCAGCGGCTCGGGCAGCGGCTCCGGACCGCCACCGGGCCGATCCGATCCGGCCACAATCGTCCCGGGAACGGGCCACGGGTTGATCGGCATGCGGGAGCGCGCCAGGCTCTACGGCGGGACGGTGGACATCGGCCCGCTCGGCGAGGGCTTCGAGGTACGGCTCGTGCTCCCCACGTCCGCGCGGGGGACAGAGCGGCGAGGGGACGCATCGGGCGTATGACCAGGGTGCTCGTCGTCGACGACCAGTTCCTGATCCGGGCCGGCCTCGTCGCGCTGCTGCACGCCGCGCCCGGCGTCGAGGTGGTCGGGGAGGCGGGCGACGGCGAGGAGGCCGTGGAGCGCGCGGCGCGGACCGCGCCCGACGTGATCCTCATGGACATCCGGATGCCGGGGATCAGCGGGGTCGTCGCCACCGAGCGCATCCTGGCCGCCGCGACGGACCCGCCGCCGCGGATCCTCGTCCTCACCACCTTCGACCTCGACGAGTACGTCTACACCGCGCTGCGCGCCGGGGCCTCCGGATTCCTGCTCAAGGACGCCGGTCCCGAACGGCTGATCGCCGCCGTCCACGCCGTCGCCGGAGGGGACACCCTCTTCGCCCCCAGCGTCACGCGGCGGCTGATCGAGGCCTACGCGCCGCCCCGCCCCGGTGCCC
>NZ_JARAVK010000223.1:0-15358 GCF_033792765.1 Streptomyces sp. PA03-6a
CGTCCGGCCCCTGCCCACTTCGTCCCGCTGATCGATCAAGGAGAAGACCTCACCGTGTCTGCCAACCTGCCTGGCCCCGGCCCCGACGATCTGCAAGTCAAGCCCGCCGCCAGTTCCGGTCGTTCCTGGCGCGAGAGCGTCCGGGAACGCTGGGACGACGCATGGCGCGAGGACGGCGTTCTGTACTCACTGTGGGACGACCTGCGCCACGCCCCACGCGAGGGCTGGCACGGCATGGCCCACTGGATCAAAGCCTTGCTCGCTGCTGCCGGTTTCTCGCTGCTGATCCTGCTCATCAACGGCGCAGCCCAGGTCCTGTGGTCCACGGCGAACCGCATCCTGATAGCCGCCCCGCATGTACAGGTCGGCGACGACACCTCCACCGGCGTCTGGGCGGTCATCGACCAGCCCGTCCGTGCCTACCTCGCGCAGCACAGCGCGGGCCTGGCCGTGTCGGCGTCCACCGTCTACACGCTGTGGCAGCTCACCGGCCTGGCCGCTCTCGTGCTCGGGTTCCTGACCCGCAGCAACGGCATACGCCTGATGTGGATCGGGTGGGGCGCGGCCAGCACCTGGGCCGTGTGGTCGGCCAGCCCCCACGCCGGCCGGACCGTTGCCGTGGCCATCGCGGTACTGGCCTGGTCGTTCGCGTCGGCGTTCGCCCTGCGCGGCCTGAACCTGCGCCCCCGGGTGTTCGCGCACATCCACAACACCGCCCCGGAATTCCGGCCCCACATCACCATCCAGGCACAGCCACCGGCCGGCACCACTGACGACACTGACCGCGATCTGGACTGACCGCTGCCTGTCCGGTCCGCGCACCTGCGCGGACCGGGCGGAGAACGGTGCCAGACAACCCCGCCGGCCCCACACCAGCGCGGCCGCCCCGCACACGCAGCGGGGCGGCCGCGCTGCCTCGTGGGCGCGGCCGCCCTGCCACCACCGGAGAACCCTTGGACTCGGAGGTCCCCGTCGTGTTTACCGTCGCACGCCCCGTACCGCCCCGCATTCCGCAAGGTCCGTCCGTGCCAAGCGACAACGACAGCAGCGCGGGATTCCTGACGTATGAGTGGGGCAGCGCCCCGGCCGGGGTCCTGGCCACCCGCCGTCAGTTGCGCGCCCTGCGCCTGCGCCCGGGCGGGAACGAGCCCGTGGCGCAGCTGCGCTGTCGGCGCTGTCTGGGCCTGACCCGGGTGTGTACGCGCATGGCGTGGCTGTACCGGGTCGACCTCGCCCTGCCCATCCGGCCGATGACGCCTGCCAAAGCGGCGGCGCTGGATAGGGCCATGGCCGCGCGACAGACCTGTCCCGCCTGCCTGCGCCGGTACACGTTCGTGCTCCCTCTCAAAACCCTGGGCTTTTGCTTGGAGTGCCACGACGGGACCCCTGCCGACCCCGCCCACTATGCCCCCGCCGCGTGACCGAATCCGAAGGAGCGATCGCCCATGGACTTCCGTAAGGACAGCAACAAGGCCGATTGGGATGACTGGCAGCTGGCGGAGGAGATGGTCCACTTCCGGGGCCTGGCAGCCTTCCCCAGCACCCGCAGCGACGTGCCCCGCTGGATCCGGGAGGCGTTCACCGCCGACGAAGCCCGCCGCGCGGACGCCTACCTCGCCGCGGCCGTGCACGACACCGCCCGCGCCGCGATGAACACAGCCTTCGTGGCCTCGCAGCGTCGGGCGGCCAGGCCATTCGGCTGGTGCACTGAGCGGCCCGGGCCGGGGATCCACGCTGGAGGCGGCGGCCAGGCTCGAGGCTGGCGCGCTTCCGGGTGGCAGCAGAAGGGGGGTGCAAACAAGTGGACACACCCCTCCGCCAGGGATTCTGGTGTTCTGCGTTGCGGCGCACGCTTGCCGGGGCAGTGGGGTGGGTCGGCAACGTCAGCTTCGGGGTCTGTCTGGGGGGAGTCGTGACCTGGCTGGGTGTCGTGGCGCTGCTTCTGAATGCCGTTCGGGGCCGTGGTGGGCGCTCTGGCCGTGGTGGGCGTTCTGGCTGATCGGTCCGCCATGGCGGGGGTAGAGCCGTGCCTCGACGTCGCCAACGGTGGCCGTCCACGTTTGCCCGTGCTGGATGGTGGCCGGGGCCTCAGCGAGCATCCGTTCGGCGAGTGTGCTTGCCGACTCCTTCATGACCTGCCAGCACGTGACCGATCCATAGAAGCGGCGCAGGCCGTCGACTGTAGTCAGCAAGTCTCGCACCGCCTCGCTGACGTCAGGTTCGGCTTGTCCGCCAGAGACGCCTGTGTCATGGAACGCAATGTACGCCCAAATCGCCACGATTCCAGTCTCTCGCGGTGACCTGATGCCTGCATTCGCCGGTGCTAAGTAACAGCGCTCACGGGCCCGAACCGCTGGTCAGGCCGGCCCACGCGTCCTGCCTTCTCGGGATCAGGGCCCCCGGGGCGGCACCGCGGGGCAACCGGGTTGGTGGGCGGGAGGGCATAGGGATTTTTCGTGGCCGCCGGTTCGTCGCCGGCTTCTCCTGACCGGGCCGTGGTTTGGGCTGGGTAAGCCTGTTCCCCGGGGGCGTGCCCGTGCTGCACGGGCAGGGCGCGCCGCGGCGGTGGGCTTCGGACACTCGCTCCTGGCGCTTCTGGAGTGGTTGCTTGGACCGGGGACTGGACAGTGTGCTGGACGGTTGCGTGCAGGGGTGGGCCGAAGGTAGGAACGGTCGTCTCCGGTGTTGGGGTGTTGCTGCTGGTCATGGCCGGTGGGCAAGCCGGTGCGGGACGACGACACCTCTTCCCTGGCGCGATAGCCACCGGGGAGGAGGAACGATGCGGTGCCGGCGCGGGGCGCTATGGCCCTTGGGTCAGGTGGCTGTGTCGCTCAGTGATTGCGCCGCCGCGAGGTGCTGTTCGCTGTCGCGGCGGGTCAGGAGGCGCCAGCCGTGTGGGTCGACGTCGGTGTCGGTTGTGGCGGCGCAGTTGGCCATGACCTCGAACACTGCTCCGGCGAGTTCCTGTCGGGGCAGGCCGCTTGTAGGGAGCGCGTGATCGTGAGCAGGAGTCTCTGCGAAAATGTCGGAATCCGCGTGTGATGAGAATTTGCGTGTCGGCTGATCATGAGCAGAAACGGCCGCCGGGATGTCGGCGGCGGTGACTGTGAGTAGTGGCGGATCCATCGTGTCCGGAGTTCGACGACGCCGACTCCGCGGCCCGTATCCGATTCTGCGACGATCACTCCCGTCGTCAGGTCGGGTGGGCCGCGTGCCAGGCGGTCCAGATGTCGGCGCGGAGGCGTCCTCGGGAGGGGACGTCGTGGCCGTTGTCGCGGGCCCAGGCACGGACTTCGGCAACGGTCGACTTCCCCGCATGAGGATTCTGGACGGTCGAGGTGTCGCCCTGCGGCGCAGAGCCTCCGGTGGTGGCAGAGGAGTCGGTGGTGATACGGGTGGTGAAGCCTCGGCGGGCCAGAACGCGACGTCTATGGTGGTGCATGCTCTCCAGTCGGGAGACTTCCACGTCGGCGTAATCGTGGACTTCGACGTCGGTCTTGCCTGTTTCCAGCTCGCGCATGACGCGGCCGACTTGTTGGATGCTCTTGCCCTTGAAACGGAACGGGCTGGTCAGGAAGAGGCAGTCGAGGCGGGCCGCGTCGAAGCCTTCGCCGGCGACTTTGTCGATGGCCAGAAGCACGGTCGGGCCCATGTCTTCCGAGTTGAGGGCGGTACGGACCTCGGCGCGCTCAGCCGCGCTGAGCTGTCCGTGCAGGAGCATCGGGTGGATGCCGTGGTGGTGGAGGGCCTCAGTAAGGCGGTGGAGGTGTTCGATGCGGTTGCTGAGGGCGAGGCTGTGGCGGCCGCGGCGGACGGCATCGGCGATGTCCGCGGCAATCTGGGCGTTGCGTTCCTCGTCGGCGGCGAGTTCTCCGTACAGAGCCTGGAAGGAGACGCCGTCGTCGCCGGTTTCCTCGGTGGTGAAGGCGGTGGGGTGGACGATCAGGTGCTTGATGAAGGTGGTCTGGTCGGCGATCTCGTGGCGGATGGGGCCGCACTGCATGGTGATGAGCGCGTCCATCTGGTCCGCGCGGTAGGGGGTGGCGGACAGGCCCGTCCAGCGCCGCACGGCGGCTCTGTGCACCGCTGCTACGGCGGCCGGTGCTCCGATGGCGTGGCACTCGTCCACGATCACAAGGCCGTAGCCATCCAGGAGTTGGTCGGGGGCGTCGCGGTGGGCGAGGGACTGGAGCATCACCAGGTCGACCACGCCACCGCGGCGGTCCTTGCCACCGCCCAGTGAACCGACTTCCTTGTCGCCCAGGTCGAGGAAGGTGGCCACGCGCTCGTGCCACTGGGCTAGAAGTTCGGCCTTGTTCACGATGATCGCGGTCGGCTGCGCGGTCTTGGCGATGAGAGCGCAGGCCATCACGGTCTTGCCAGTGCCTGGCGGGGCCACAAGTACACCGGTCCTGTGCGGGGCCATCGTGTCGACGGCTTTGGCCTGCACCGGGGTGAGTTCGCCGGTGAAGCGCGCGGTGATCGCGGCGTGCGAGGGCAGGTCGTCGTTGATGCACAGGTCTCCGCCTGCGGAGGCGACGAGCTTGGCTGCTTCGTCGGCCAGCCCCCTGGGGATGCGCAGCCAATCGGGATCGCTCGCGTCGAAGCACATCACGAACCGGGGTGTCCCGAACGTGGAGTAACGCATCTTCTGCTTCTTGTAGAAGTCCGGGTTGTGCAGGCTCGCCAGGTGCTTGAGAGCCGCCACGAGCGGGGCGGGAAGGCCCTGGGTGGCGATGGCCAGCATGGCCCCCAGCCGGGCCCGTACTACTCCGGGGGCCTTGCCGAGAGTGGTACGCCGCGGCTTCGGCGGCATCGCCTCGAGCGTGGCCGCCGGGCCGACCTCGACCGGCTGCAAGGTGTTGACCAGGGCCTCGACCTCGCCCCGGCTCAGCCGCTGGATCTGGGAGAGGCGGGCGAACTGGTCGGGGTAGGGCGTCCAGGTCGCCGGGTCGCAGAAGAGGGTGGTGCCTCGCTCGCGGCAGGCGCCGTTGAGCGGCAGAGCGATCAGGTTGCCAAAACTGCCGTTGCCGGATGTCCTCGTCGGCAGAAGGTCCTGCGCGGGGAAGAACCGGTCGAAGCTGGCCAGGGACATCCGCTCGCGTGCGGTCATGGCGTCGCCCAGCGGTGCGGCCCCCAGTCGCCGGGCAAGGCCAGCGGGGACGGGGTCGGTGAAGAACGTCCATACGTGGGCGCCCTCGCCGGACCGGGAGATCTCCGCATACGCCGGTACTCCGGCTACCCGGCACGCCTGATGATAAGCGGCAGCATCGCCGCGCCAGTCCCGGTCGTCGAAATCGCAGACCAGCAGCCAGCAGGTGTCGTCGGTGAGCAGCGGATACAGCCCGACATGCAGGGCATCCGAGCCAGATTCGGGGCGGCTGAGGTGCTCGATGAGCACGCGGTCGGTGAGCGGCAGCAGTTCGCGTTCTTCCCCGGGGCGGCGTTCCCAGGGCCGCTTGGTCTCTGCCGGGCTCCATCCCGTCTTTCCGGACTTGGCGGCCCACCGGCGGGCGTACACGTCGCTGCGGCCCGCGAACAGCGCCTTGAACAAGGCGAGTTTCGTCTCCACCGTCGAGCGTGCATCGGCCCAGGGCAGGCCGGACGGTGACACCGCTACCACAGCAGGATCCTGAACGGCCGACGGCACCTGCTGCGGGGGCGACGGCTCGTCCCAGCAGGGGACCGCCTGCGCGGCCGGCCCCAGCAGGTCGCGTAGGCGCCGGTTCTCCTCGCGCAGCGCCGCATTCTCCTCCACCGCCACGTCCAGCCGGATGCGCAGCTCGGCGGGGTCTTCCCAGACATCCACGTCCGCCATGATGTCCGATTCCCGTCCTGAGTATGCGTGTGCTGAGACCAGCGCCAGTGCGTGCACGGCGACCGGCCCTTACTCATGGACGACGCGCCATGGCAAGTTGCGTCGTGGAACAGGCATGAACGTCGTTGGCACGCAGATCGTGCACTTCGTCGCAGCCGTCAACTGGGCTCCGTCATCGGCTGGATGACCGTAGCCTCCGTCCGTGTCCCGCTCAAGGGCGTACGGCTCAACGAGCAGCGGCACCGGGACACCGAGATCAGACTGGCCCGGCTGGTCACTGTCCTTGTCCTCGGTGAAGTCCGCCGCCAGACCTTCAGCGGCCGACTGGCGCAAGGCCCGCGCGACGTATTCCGCCCCAGGGGGCTCTCCCGCAGCTGCGGTCATGTCCGCACCACCCTGTGAGCAATCGGGATGTCAAGAACCAGCTTTCCGCCATCCGGGTGCGGGAACTTCCCGTAGCGCTAGGGTTTTCGGAACATCCGGAACGGCACGCCGCCGAGTAGAGGGACGAAAGCGTCATGGGGCAAGGGACACGGGAGCGACTGGCGGAGCTGTTGGACAGCTCGGAGCGGCGCGGGGACTTCAGCACCCGTATCGAGATGCCCGCCCGCGCGCTGCGCATCACGGTCGACGGCGTCGGTGACCTACGGCTCCCCGTACGCGCCCCAGTCACCAGGAAGCTGATCGCCCATGCCCGGCAGGCCCGCTTCGGCCGCGGGGCGCAGACCCTGTCCGACACCGGCGTGCGCGACACCTGGGAGATCACTCCGGACCGGTTCGCCCTGGGTGGCCCCGACTGGCAGCGCACGCTGAGCGGTGTCCTCGACGGGGTCCGCACCGCGCTGGGCCTACCGTCCACCACCGTCCTGCGGGCCGAACCGCACGCGCTGCTCGTCTACGGCAAGGGCCAGTTCTTCCTGCCGCACCAGGACTCCGAGAAGGACGACTCCATGGTGGGTAGCCTCGTCGTCTCGCTGCCTTCGCACCACACCGGCGGCGAACTCGTCGTCGAACACGCCAGCCGCTCCGTCACGTACAAGGCGTCGAGGGAACGGCTGACCTTCACCGCCTTCTACGCGGACTGCCACCACGAGGTCAAGCCCGTCACCTCCGGTTACCGCATCACCCTCACCATGAACCTGCTCGCCGAGCCCGTTCGTCCGGTCGGCGAACCTGGCGGCAGTTTGGTGGCGGACCTGGCCCAGTGCGTGACCGAGCATTTCACCCAGCCCGCCGAGGACCGCTACGGCTACGGCCGCACCAAGCCCGAGCCGCCGGGCCGGCTCGTCTACCTCCTCGACCATGAGTACACCCAGCGAGGCCTGGACTGGGAGCGTCTCAAGGGCGTCGACGCCACGCGCGCCGACCTGCTCCGCCAGGCCGCCGGACAGGCCGACTGCGAAGCGGTCCTCGCCCTCGCGGAGGTGAAGGAGACCTGGGACGCCCAACCGCCCTACGACCGTTACGACTACTACGGCGAGGTCGAGCACTTCGACGACTGCGAGGACGATGAGTGTGAAGGCGAGTGTCTTCTCGACCCCGACGGCGAGCCCGGCGCCGAGCGCCGCCGCAGCGGCGACTTCTCCGACTACGAGCTCACCGACCTGATCGACGACGAGATCACCCTGGGCTGGTGGACCCGACCCGAGGGCGCCGGCGGTGAGCAGATCTCGCTGCCCGTTCCGTACGCCGAGGTGTGCGCCACCACCGCGAACAAGGATCTCACGCCCTACCAATCCGAGTACGAGGGCTACATGGGCAACTACGGCAACACCCTGGACCGCTGGTATCGGCGGGCCGCGGTGGTGCTCTGGCCCCGGCAGCGCTCGTTCGCGGCACGTGCCGAAGCAGGCTCCGCGCAAGCCGTGCGGGAACTCCAGGGCCGCCTCGACGCCGGGGAGCTGGAGTTGGCGCGTACGCTCGCCCGGTCGCTCGCCCCGATCTGGAACCACCACGGTTCAGGCCCGGCGGCAGCCCCGCTCTTCGCCGCGGCTCTGGGCGTCGCGGTGGGAGTGGAGGAAGCGGACACCGCCGCGATGCTTCTCGCGCCTTTCGGGGTGGAGACCCTGGACGAGCGGCACGCCCCCGATCTCGCGAAAGCGGCCGCACGGTACGGACGGACGTGGGCACGCGGAGTCGTCGACAGCTGGTTCGGCCCGGTCGGCGCCTACACCGGGGCCGACCGAGACGCCTGGCTCGAAACCCTGCCTGGCCTCGGCGCCGCGCTGCGGAGTATGGACGGTGACGGAGACGGGGTGGCCACACCACTGGCCGAGGGGGTCTGGCGCGCGTTCGAGCAGCAGCTCACCGGCTGGCTCGGCATCGGCCGGGAGAAGGAGCGCCAGGCGGCCCTGGAGCGGCTCGGCACCCCGCTCGCCCACCTCCTGCGGGCGACCGGTCCCGAGACCGCCGAAATGATCACCACCGCTCTACGCAGCCGACCGGACACCGTACTGGAATGCCTGCTCCCGTCCCTGCGTACCGCGGCCCGCCGACAGGCCGGCGTCCGCGACGGCACCCCGGCGGCCCGCGCTTTCCAGTCCCTCGCCGACCACTGCGAGACCCGGCTGACCGCAGCCCTGGCCCGCCCCGTCCGGGCGGCGGACGACTGGTCCCTCACCCCGGACCGCGGCTGCCCCTCCGACTGCGACCTCTGCCCCGGCCTGGACAACTTCCTCACCTCCCGCACCCGCCGGACCATGGAGTGGCCGCTCGCCAAGGACAAGCGCCGCCACATCCACAGCCGCATCGACCTCGTCGGCCTGCCCGTCTCCCACACCACCCGGCGCCAGGGACGCCCCTACACCCTGGTCCTAGCCAAGACGGACGCGGTGTTCACCCGCGAGCGGGCGGCCCGCTCCCGCGCCGAGACCGACCTGACCTGGCTCCAAGAGAAGTGGCCCAGGCCACGCGGCTGAGGGCTGACCGGCGCCCATCGGGCGAACCCGATCTCCTCACTGAGCCGATAAGGCATGGCGGAGGTGCATTTCGCTTCTGGGCGCGATCTCGCTCTCGCCGCCCAGGCAAGCCCATATGGTGGTGGTGCCGTAACCGTTGCTCATGATCGCGCGGATTTGCTCGGACGGTGCTCATGATCACGCGGAATTGCTCACGAAACCGCGGATCCTAGACCGCTGATCTGTGTCAGGGCGAGGGCGGGTACGGGAACGGTGATCTGGCCGTGGGCCCAGTCGTCCAGGGCCGCGTGCGCGGTGA
This sequence comes from Streptomyces sp. PA03-6a, assembly GCF_033792765.1. Taxonomy (NCBI): domain Bacteria; kingdom Bacillati; phylum Actinomycetota; class Actinomycetes; order Kitasatosporales; family Streptomycetaceae; genus Streptomyces; species Streptomyces sp. PA03-6a. Next base: position 9,035 of record NZ_JARAVK010000223.1, read on the forward strand.
TCGGTCCGGCGTGCACGATGCGGGCCAGCGTGAAGCGGTACGCCACCGGGGTGTCACCCTGCGTCGTCTGCTGGCCCACGTCAATGCCCGTCAGGGCACCGGGGACGTGCCCGCAGACCCGGCACCGGCCCTTGCAATATCCCTTGCGCTATCGCTTGCACCCCGGTCTCGGGCCGCGACATTGCCTGCGCCATCACCTGCGGCTTTGTGGCGACTCACCGACATGCTGCTGCAGGCCAGACCTGGTGGTGAGTGCAGGTCCACCGCTCTGACTTCTTCCCCTGGAACCGCCCCTTGGAGCCATCGAGAGCAGGATGGAGAGGTGGAGGGCCGGGCGGTTCGCGGGGAACGCTCCCCCGCCGCTGGGCGGCCCGGTGGTGGGTACGCGCCCCTGAGGCCGGCGCCCGGGCCGGCTTCAGGGCGGCCCCGAGGGGCGGGGCCGCGTGTTGGCGGTGGTGGGCATCGCGGGTTGGAGGCCGCCTTGGCGGTGTTGCGAGGGCCGTTGCGGCAGGCGTTGCGAGAGCCGTTTCGCCAGGGGTTGCGGCGGGCGTTGCGCATCCTCCGGCGGCCGAGCTGTATTGGCCCTGGTCACGGGCGGTTTTGCGGGTGCCTGCCGGTCTGACTTCTCTTGTAGAGGGGCTTGTCCCTGCGCGGGGTGCGCCCGTCCCTCCGGCCGTCGTGGGGGCGGCCTGGGAGCCGCTGCGCTGCGCTGGGCCAGCGTTGGGGTGGCGGCCCGCGTGGGGACGGGCCGTGGGGTGTCTGTGCCTGCCGCGTCGTGATGCGGCGGGCGGCACTGTATCGCGGTCACCTGGCAGGCGTTGGTGACTTGCTGTCTTGCCACGAGGACTGAGTGTCCCTGCCAGGGTTGGCCTGCCTGATCAGGGCGGAGGAGAGGACGGCTGGGATGAGGGCGGAGGGTTGGGGCGGACGCGCGGCGTGCCGTATCAGCGATGCGGATGTGCTCTTTGTTGAAGGTGCCGAGCAGCACCGGGCCAAGGCCGTCTGCACGGGCTGCACGGTACGCACCGAGTGCCTGGCCTACGCGCTGGATCACCGAATTGAGGACGGCATCTGGGGCGGCATGACCGAAAGGGAACGCCGGGCGCTCCTGCAGCGCCGACCGGCCGTGGCATCCTGGCGCGCTCTCCTGGAGGCCGCCCGCCTCAAGCACCGGCAGACCGGTACCGGCCCGCGCAGCAGCGGGCAATCCCTTCGCGAAGCAGGCTGACAACAACACACACAGCGCCGCGCTCTATTGCGTCCCTGAGTCCTCATCGCCGTTATCGCCGATGAACACCGCCAACGCTGCGCCCTGGCACGAGACTCCCGGAACCCCGGGGGGAAGTTCCGGGAGTCTCGCTGTGCACAGTCGCGGGGTTCAACGACCGGCTGCAGCCAATGTCACGCCCATTCGACGACCAGCTGCGCGAGGCCGCACCTTGATCCTTGCTGAGGCAGGGCCGGGCCCGAGTTCCCCCGTTCAAACGGCCCGGCCGTTCACTGTGCTGCTACCAGCGCATGCCGAGCCTCTCGAGTTCCGCGCGCCGGTCCTCGGTCAACTTTCCGGGAACTGGCCGAGTTTGACCTCGGTCACGGTCCCGTCCGGGTCAGTGAGCTGTTCCACGTGCTTACGCGGCACGTGGAGGGCGCCCTCTCGGGCGTGGAACTGCTGGGCGGCCCGAAGGTTGATCGGCCCACTTGTCGGCCTGCGTGCGGGGCGCTGGCTGCCTCTCACCAGGTTCTGCCGGGCCGAGGTGGAGCATGTTCTCCAACATCCAGGCCTGCGCGGGCAGCAGCTGCTCCCATCCCAGGCGCTGTGCCTGGACCCACGCGCCCAAGTCCTCACCCTGAACGCTCACCTGGCCCGGCACGGCGGAGAGCGGTTGGCCGTTCTCGATGAGCTTCCGGCACAGCCGGTAGGAGCGCTGCCAGGCCACGGGCCAGGATGGGCCCCAGGACGGGTCGATCGCCTCCAAGGCGTCCCGCCGTTCCTCCGACAGCGCCCCGGCGGCCGAACCGACCGACAGCCCGGCCTCACGCCGCTGCGCGATGCTGTCGGCGAGCCTGCCGGCAGTCCGCGCGCACGGACGCGGTGTACTGCTCACCGAAGTGCCGCACCCGGGCATGGCGGCTGCGCCGGAACGCGGCCGGCACTGGTGACGCTCCGAACGGCCGTGGTGGTAGGCGTCACCGCGTGACGGCTGACCGTCACGGTCGAGCGGGCCCGCCGGGCACCTGCTGGCAGCGGTTGCGGGAGGTGAACCCCGACCGTGTCGCTGTGATCGAGGAGATGGGACGGCGCCTGCGCGAGCGGCTCGATCGCTGGTTCCGGGCGACCTGGCAGCACCCGCGTCCTGCTGCCGGCGGAACTCGCCGCCCTCGAGGGACAGGCGCCGCCGGCACTCACCGGTCCGGACGGGACACCTGCGCCTGCCGCTGCACTACGGCCAGGCGCCGGCGGCCGGGCGCTGGCTTGGCGAGTAGCCCCCTTGTGCTGGGCTCGCCGCGGCGGTGACCCGGTGCCAGTAGCGCCGCGGCGTTGGTCTGCCACACCTGGACATTCCGGCCGGTCAAGGGGCGGTCAAGGGGCATAGCGAACACAGTGGGCCGGTGGCGGATCAGGACGCGGTCAAGGGGTTGGCGTGCACGGTGGTGCTGCGTGCTCGGCAGACGTGGGGCCCTCTCGCAGTGGGAGAGGGCCCCACGCCATCACTCACTACTATTTTTTTGAGCGGCCTCGCTTCCGGGGGAGAGCCTTTTCAGCGGGGCCGTAATTCCAGGGTGCGCCTGTGCCGGGCCGGAGGCCATCGCGGCCGGTGTGCGGGCCCTGCCCTGTGCCGTTCGGCGTGCAACTGCCGGAAGTACCTCGTGCCCTCTTGTCCGCGCGGCGGCCCGGCGTGGGCGGTGAACGGCTGCCCCCTTGACCAGATGGTCTGGCGTGCGTTTTCCCAGGACCGCACGTGCCGGCGGAGCTGAACAGGCCCCGGACAAGGGGGCTTCCAACACGCTGCTCCTTCCGCGGTCGCCCTGTCCGGGGCGGCGGCCCTTGTGCAGTGGGGGAGACCGATGGCTGGTACACGGCACGGCAGCAGCCGACGGGGGAGAGGGAGGCTTGCCCGTGTTGGGCAAGCCGTTGGGGGTTCCTGTGGGGGCCGCTTGGGGTGCTCCTTGGGTCCCCACTTGGGTACCCTGCAGCAGTGTCGGAGGGAATTCCCCTGGTCAGGCCGGGATTCTGCGTGCTTCCCGGGCCGTCACAACCCTCTTTTCCCCTCTGTGGTGTCGGTGGGGGAGGAGATCATCGGGTTCCCGGGGGCCGGGTCCCCGGCGGGGCCGCTTGGGCCGCTCGGGCCGGACGGGACAGGGCGTCCGGCTGGTGGCCGGCCGCGACGGGAAGGGGGCGGGGCTGATGGCGGGCAGACGGATCGCGAATCCGGCGGGGTCGTCGAATGGTCTGCGGGGGGATGTGCTGCGGGTGTTGGGGGTGTTGAAGGTTGCCACGGTCGATCAGATTCAGCGGATCGCGGCACCGCACCAGTCGTTCCAGCACACCCTCAAGAAGACCCCGTCGATGCGGAAGACGGCCCGCACCGCTGCGCACGCCGGGGCGCTGTCGGATCTGCGCAGGCACGGCCTGGCGGAGAACGGCGGCACCACCACAGGCGGCGAGACCCTGCGGAATTTGACCGTCAAGGGCCTGGAAGCCGCCGCCCACGAACTACGCCGCCCGCTGTGGGAGATGGGCGGCCCGGCCCGCGGCGCGGGCAGCAGCGGAGCCGCACACGCCCTGGCCGTCAACGAGACCGTCATCGCCCTGCTGCGCCCGAAGCCGGACCTGACCCTGCTGGCCGGGGAACCGCCGCAGGCGCTGGCTGAGGCCCGCGCGGTGGTCGACGGTCCGGCCGGGATCGGCACGATCGCCTCCTATGCGACGGAGGTCCCGCTGCCGGCCACGGGCACGTGGAACGCGCCGGGCGGGGCGGTGCCCAGGCCGACATCGTGCTGGCCGCGGCGCAGGACGGGGTGCGGCTGCTGTTCGTGGAGGTCGATAACTGCCACGAGAGTGCGGAGGAACTCGCGGGCAAGCTGGAGAAGTACGCGCGGTTCTTCCGCCGGCAGGTGAAGGACACCGACGGCAAGGAGCGGGCGATGTGGCGGACCCGCTGGCCGGTCCCCGACGGCCGGTGGGGGACGTGCCGCATCCGCCGGTGCTGCTGGTCTTCCACCGGATCGGCGACCGCAACCCGGACCGCACCGTCCCGCGCCTGGCCGACCTGACCCGCCACCTGTGGCAGGGCATGTGGCACGGCGAGGACGGCTTCCACTCCTACGACCAGAAGATCCCCATCATCGCGACCGGGCTGAACAACCTGCGCGAGCACGGCCCGGCCGGGGCCGTCTTCTGGCGCTTCGGCCGGACCGGCATGAGACCCTCACCGACGCGATCGGCAACCCCCGCAGGGAAGCCGTCCAGGAGGCACACAGGGCCCGTTAGGCCGCGTACCAGGTCGAACAGCAGCGCAAGGCCGAGCGGGAAGCCAAGCGTCCGGCCTGCGCGGAGTGCGGGGCGAAGTTCCCCGACGACCGCTGGAAAGCCGCCCGCAACTACCCCGACCCCACCACGCATTGGCACCCGACGCGGTGCGAGGACTGCGAAAGCCACGCGAGGGCCGCCGCGCTCCAGGTCGAACAGGAAGAACGCGAACGCCGCGAGCAGGAAGAAGCAGCAGCTGACGCCGAAGCCGCACGCGGGGCTGGCGGCTGGCTCGTCCGCTTCCGAGCCTGACCCATAAGGGCAAGCCTCGTGCCGGTTCTCTCCGTGTGCGTTGGTCCCGAGCCTGAATGACACCGAGCAGTACCTGCTTGTTCCCGGTGGTGGGGGAGATCGGCGCATCGCCGACGGTCGCCCTTCACGGGGGTGGGCCGAGCGGGGCGGTGGTCGCCCTTCACCAAACACCTGCTGCGCACGCCCGTTGTGGTGGCCGTGCACAGCAGGGTTGTCAGGCGCGATAGGGGGTGCCGGGATTCCTGATGCGATGCGGCCCGAGGCTGCGCCTGTGAACTGTGGCGATTGTCTAGTTGCAGGTCACTTCACGCGAAGAAGCTGTCGCTGTCGCCGTCGTTGGTGGGCTGTGGGTTCTCGGCCAGTCCGAGGGTTTCGAGGATCCAGTTTTCGAATTCGATGGAGGCGCGGACCCAGCTGACGGTGCTGGAGACGAAGTGTTCCAGGCCGACGCCGAGGCCGATGAGCATCTGGACTTCGCTGATCAGGCGGAGGGTGCCGTCGTCGTGGGTGTGGGTGTAGGCCTTCGGCCATAGGGTGCGGCGGTTCCAGTCGTCGATCGCCTCGTGCAGCCGGGACTTGTCCTCCATGCTGTGGGGACGGTCGTAGAAGGTACGGACCGCGAAGATCTGCTGCTCCTCCTCACCCCGGAACGTGAAGTAGGTGCGGAACTCCTCCCACGGCGCGGCGAGGTCGCCCTCCTCGTCCTCGACGTACTTGAGCTCCATCTGCTCCAGTAGCTGTTTGACCAGATTCTGGTCAGGGACGACCACGTTTCCAGGGCCGGGCTGGGGGTCAGTCGGTTCCTCGAGGTTCGGTATTGAGGACGGTTCGATGCTCACTGTTGGGCTTTCCCTTCGTACGGATGCCGCCATCTTCCCTTATGCGCGGGCTGCCTCGGTCTTTGCGGCCCGTAGTGCAGCCCACTTTCGAACCCCTGGTCCACGATATCCGCCAGGGGCCCTTCCGAAGGTGTCGCCTTTCGCCGTCTCCTGGATCAAGTCAATGCCCGGCGGGGCATGGTGGACTGGTCCGACAGGTCGGCGCTATCCCGTTCGCCATGGCCGGCCGGTGGGCGTTGTGCACGAACCGACCCGTTCATGGCCCCGTCAGGCTCGGCGTGCGGTCACCGGGTGTGCCGGGACAATGTGAGGGGCCGGTGGGCTGGGCCCGGCACCTTTCCGTATTTTGGCGCCTGGAATCGATTGCCTGCCGCGGATTATCTATATGTTCCGGGAATTATCTGGGATGGGGTGCGGGATATTTGGGTGATGTGTTTCTGGCGTGGGTTGGGATTGCCGATATGGTGTTTGGTTGGCGTGGGCTGCCGGTGTGGGTCTGGCCCCTTGGGTGCTGCCGGGAACGCCGGGCTTTGTGCCGGGTTTTCGGTGCTGTGTTTGCTGGTGTTGTGCTTGCTGTGTTGTTGGGGAGGGTGTTGGCGTGGCGTGGGATTGGGATGTTGATTTGCCTGAGTGGTTGCGGGGGCTTGTGCCGGTGGTGGTGGGGGATAAGTTCCCGCGGGGTGATGTGCCTGGGTTGCGGGC
>NZ_JARAVK010000224.1:0-15226 GCF_033792765.1 Streptomyces sp. PA03-6a
GACCACCGAGATCAGGGCCTGTTCGGCCCTGCGGCGGCGTTCCAGGAGCCAGTGGGGGAAGTAGCTGCCGCTGTGGAGCTTGGGGATGGCCAGCTCGACGGTGGCAGCCCTGGTGTCCCACTCTCGGGGGCGATATCCGTTGCGGTGGTTGACGCGTTCGTCGCTGACCTGGCCGTATTCGGCGTTGCAGAGGGTATCGGCCTCGGCGGACATGAGCGCGTCGGCGAACGTTTTGACCATTGCGCGCAGCAGATCGGGACTCGCCGAGGCGAGGTTCTCCTCGGTCAGAGCGTGCAGGGGCAGACTGTCAGGTGCGGTCATCGTGCTGATCTCCTTCGAGGCTTCGACACTTCGAAGATCAGCCGGTGGCCGTTTGTCTATGCGGGCACCAACCCAGACGCCGGAGCAAACCCCCGCATCAGGTCCAACCCGCTACACCACTTCCAAGGACGCAACCCTAGTGCGACCTGAAGATGCAAGTGGCGCCAACCCCGGGCGAGTGACCGGTCAGTGGATCTCGACCGTATTTCGGACAATGATCTCCGGAGTGTGGACTCCCGAATCCGTGGCTGCAACGATCCACCAGATCGTTCCTGGCTTTCCCGCCGGACGTCATCACCCATGGAGGCATCGTCGCCTCCGATCTCCCACCCCTCTCTGGTCTTGCCTGGCCGGACACAAGGAGCTGCATTAGTGACGCACAACCCATACGTTTCGGGGGATACTTCACCCCGGATGCTCCCGGGGCGCAGAGGCGCCATGTCGTCGGCAGTCGCTCTGGCTGCCATCCTCGCCACGGCGCTCCCCAGCCCCGGGGCCTTTGCCGCTTCCCAGGATCCGACGCCTCGGGAAGAGACAGCCGTGACGGCTCGGGCCGGCGCCGAGACCGTACGTCTCGCTCCCGCGCAGCGCGCGGAACTGCTCAAGGACGCAGCTGAGACGAGTGCCGCGACTGCCACTTCTCTGCGGCTTGGTAGCGGAGAGAAGCTCATACCCAAGGACGTCATCAAGGACGCCGACGGGACTGTGCACACCCGCTACGAACGCACATATCACGGGCTTCCCGTCATTGGTGGAGACCTGGTGGTCCACCAGCGTGGAACTTCGCTAAGCACCACCAAGGGGTCATCCGACCAGATTGCCGTTGCCACGACGGTCGCTTCCGTGCCAGCCTCCAAGGCGCGGAAGTTCGCGCTGGACGTTGCCAAGGCCGAACACACCAAGGAGGTGGCGGCCGAGAAGGCTCCCCGACTTGTTGTCTGGGCTGCGGACGATGGCAAGCCGCGCCTGGCCTGGCAGTCGGTGGTCACTGGGATCCAGAGCGACGGAACCCCGAGCCGTCTTCACGTACTGACCGACGCCAGCACGGGTGAAGAACTGCAGAGCGTCGAGCAGATCCACACCGGCACTGGACAGAGCCAGTACAGCGGTCGTGTGCGGGTCGGTACCGTGCGAGACGGGGCCCTTTACGAACTGACCGATCCACAGCGTGGCGACCACCACACTGAAGACCTGCTCAACGGCGGGGGTGGCGTCGGAGTCCTGTTCACGGACGATGACAACGTGTGGGGCGACGGCACGGCCGCACACCGGCAGACAGCGGCTGTCGACGCCGCTTTCGGACAGCGCGAGACCTGGGATTTCTACCACGACAGGTTCGGGCGTAACGGAATCGCAGACGACGGCGCTGGGGCCGTGTCCCGTGTACATGCTGGTGTCGGCTACGCCAATGCCTACTGGGACAGCGAATGCTTCTGCATGACATACGGTGATGGGGCCGACAACACGCACCCACTGACCCAACTCGACATCGCTGCTCACGAAATGACTCACGGAGTGACGTCTGAGACCGCCGGTCTCATCTATGAGGGCGAGTCCGGTGGCCTCAACGAGGCCACCAGCGACATCATGGCAACAGCTGTCGAGTTCTACGCTGCGAACGCCACGGACCGACCCGACTACATGCTTGGCGAGCTCGTCGACATCAAGGGCACTGGCGAGCCGTTGCGCTACATGGACGAGCCGTCGAAAGATGCCTCGGACAGGGGGGGGTCGGAGGACTACTGGACAACGAGCACCAAGGACCTCGACGTCCACTTCAGTTCGGGCGTGGGCAACCACTTCTTCTACCTACTGGCCGAGGGCAGCGGGAAGAAGACGATCAAGGGCGTCTCGTACAACAGTCCCACCTACGACGGCAAGCGTGTCACCGGCATTGGATTGCACCGTGCCACCGACGTTTGGTACCGAGCCCTGACTCGGTACATGACCAGCACCACCGACTACGCGGGTGCACGCGTCGCCACGCTGCAAGCCGCTGCCGACCTCTTCGGCAAGTCGGGCGAGGCCTACGAGGCGGTGGGCAATGCTTGGGCGGCAGTCAACGTCGGCCCCCGCTTCGTCCACCACATCGCCGCGCTGGTGCCGTCCACCCGGAACATGGCCACGGGTATCCCTGTCAGCCGGCAGGTTCAGGCGAGCGCCAGCCGTCGGGGCGCCCTGACCTACTCGGCGAACAAGCTCCCCACCGGCCTGAAGATCAACTCCACCACAGGCCTGATCTCCGGCACCCCGACAGTAGCGGGTACCTTCGCGACCGTCATCAAGATCCGAACCTCTGTTGGTGACACCCTCGCGCTACGGTGGCCCGTGACCGTTCTGCAGAACGGGGGCGACCACTTCGTCAACCCCGACCGCTACGACATCCCAGCATGGGAGACCGTGGAGGTGCCGATCACCGTCACAGGCCGCCAGGGCAACGCGCCGGCCGACCTCAAGGTCACCGCCGACCTGCACAAGTTCTGGATCGGCGGACAGGTGATCAAACTGATCGCACCGGACGGCACCACGTTCCTGGTTAAGGACTGGTCTTGGGACCCGGGCGATCAGCTCCAAGCTACCTACACTGTCGACGCCTCGTCCATCGCTGCCAATGGCACCTGGAAGCTGTGGATCCAGGACAACACCCCGTCATGGCCTGGCAACGACGCCCTGCCCGGTTACCTTGACAGTTGGAGCCTCGACTTCTGATCAGCACCCCACACAACCGGTTTGTCGTCGCAGCCCGCTGATCTGGACTGCGGCGGCACACCGCTCTGACAACCTTGGCCATGAGCCTCTCAGTCTCAGTGCGGTTGTCGCGGGTAGGGGGCGAGGACGGCTTTGGGAATGACTATGGTTTGTTTGCCGAGCGCGCACACCCTTGCTGTCCGCGGACCATTCACTGGCCCGCGGAGCGAGATGAAGCACAAAGTGTCGGCTACGGCTCCCGTCCGGCGATCAGAAGCAACGCTAGAATGTCAGTCAGAGGGCGAACTCTCGAGGAGAGCCAGGTACCGACGAGCGAACAGGTAGGCGTCTCCCGGCCAGCGCGCTGAGAGATAACGGCCGTCCTCGACTACGAAGGCGTGCGTGTCGTCCTCAGCTGTCCCCCGCTGTGTGAGCACGCGAGGACCGCGTTCGAACTGGGCGCCTGGGTCGGTGAGGGCCCTGCGCACCTCATCCTCGACGTAAGCCGGGTAGGTGCGGTAATAGCGGCCCAAGCGCCATGCAGTCGTCCAATAAGCGGCCCGCTCCATGTACTTGGGTAGGCAGGTGGTGCGGCTGTCAGCGAGCAGGCTGCGCGACGTGTCCTCGTTCTTGGCACGGGCCAGGACGAGGACGCCATGACAGATGGCGCCGAGCGGCCTATTCAGTGCCCAGAACCGGGCCACCTGACGCTGCAGTACGGCCGAACCGAGGTATTGACGCATTCCCGGTGCGTGGCCGCCGGGCAGCAGCAGTCCGTCGAAGGAGGTCACGTCGACCTCGTCCCAGCCCGCAGTGTTGTTGAACGCAGGGCTATGTATGAGTTCTTCGTAATGACGCTTGGCCTCGTCGGCTGCGCCGAGCCGTCCGAACAGCACCCCGCTCAGTAGACGTGGATCGGCCGATGGCCGGGTACCGGGCCGCTCGGTCGCAAAGTCGACCCGGTGTCCCGCGTCGGTGAGTACTTTCCATGGCACCGCGGCCTCGGTCACATCGAAACCTTGGTCAGGCACCGGCATCAAAACACGCACATCAGCATCATGACACAGGCCTCTCGTGTCCATGACACTGCGCGACGCGCTTCGATACGCGCGGTGGGGATCGCACACCGCCCTGAAGGAGCGGGCGGACAATCCTAGTTGGGCTCTATGCCGCCCGCGCACGGCCCGGACGCCAAGCACCAGGTCCTTACCGTGCCCAGGGGTTCTCGCTCGCGATCTCACCGGCCTGCAGAAGCCGCAGCGACGTCGCACAGTCGCTGGGCCCTGCTCGGCAAGGTTCCGAGTGTTGCGGCTGTTGCCGGTCGGTCCCGACGCCGGCAAGGAGCTTCGAGGCCGGCGTCCGAGCCCTGCTGGCTGTCCAGCCGTTCCGCCGCTGCGCCGTTGACACGCAGGTCCGCAGGTCATGCGTGATGACCGCATTCTCGTCCCGTCCCGTGAACCGGTCGGCCATCCTGTCGGACTCGGTCCTGGAACAGTTGGTGTTCGGCGGTCGGTCCGTCGGCCTTGGGCTTGCAGACCGCAGCAACGGACGGTCGGTCATCTGCCGCAGGTGGCGACAGGAGTTCGACTCGACGCTCAGAGTTGCGAACGTCGTGCTCCCGATGGGTATTGGGCATGCTCCGGAAATGATCAGTTAACAGTACGGTATTGCCTACGACACTGATTGGCTACAAGGTGTCCTCCAGTGAACGCGTCGATTCGTTGTGGGAGGGGTCACAGCGGGACGTAAGTTCCGCAGCAGCAGCCTGATTTGGGCGGTTGTGCGCACTTAAGTGAAGGGGGCGGCAGGCGTGGGTCGGCCTCTTGGGAGTGCGAGTGCAACGTTCGACTCAGTCTGTCGTCGTGTCCCGAAGCGACCTGTTCGAGACCAAACATCCTGAATGCAGCAACAAAGGATTCTCGTTGACTCTCGGATTCCCACGCAGGTCGGGGCCGCTCATCCTCGCGGCCGCGACCGTACTGGCGGTCACCCCGCCCGTATACGGCCAGTCACAGCAGGCGTCTGTGGCCGCGGAGACTGCCCCACAGACCCCGGATGCCCGCGCACCCCAAACGCTTACCCTTATCACCGGCGATAAGGTCACCGTCCGTAAGCAGGGCTCTGGGCCCAGCACCACGACGGTACAGGGCCCGGACGGTGAGCCGATCGGGGCACACGTCACCTCGGTGGGCACGGATACGTACGTGTATCCCACCAGCGTCATGCCCTACATCGGCGCGGGACTGATCGACAAGCGCCTGTTCAATGTCACATTGCTTCTCCGGGACGGGTACGGCGACGCACATGCCGACCGGCTCCCGCTCATCCTCACCTACAAGGACGCCGGCACCGCGAGGCGTGCGACAGCCGTGCCGGAAGGCGCCACCGAGATGCGCGCCCTCAACAGCATTCGCGGCAAGTCGATCACCGAGGATCTAGGCGCAGCACATGACTTCTGGTTCTCCCTGACCGGCGGGGATTCTCCACCTCCCGATGCTCGCGGTGACAATGCCTCACCCGCTTTCGCGAAGGGCGTCGCGAAGGTGTGGCTGGACGGCAAGGTCAAGGTGAGTCTGGCCGATACGGTGGCGCAGATCGCTGCGCCGCCGGTCTGGGCGAAGGGCAACACCGGTCAGGGCGTCGACGTTGCTGTGCTGGACACTGGTGTGGACGCACAGCATCCAGACCTTGCCGGTCAGATCGAGGCCGGTGTCAGCTTCGTGCCTGGTGAGGACGTCACCGACCACAACGGCCACGGCACCCATGTCGCGTCCACCGTCGCCGGTTCAGGCGACGCTTCCAACGGCAAGGAAAGAGGTGTTGCGCCCGGAGCCCGCTTGCATATCGCCAAGGTCCTGGATGAATTCGGCAGCGGCTTCGACTCCTGGATTCTGGCCGGGATGGAATGGGCGGCCAGGGAGCAAAAGGCGAAGATCATCAGCATGAGCCTAGGCGGCTCGCCCACCGACGGCACCGACCCGCTGAGCCAGGCTGTCAACACGCTCAGCGAGGAGACCGGTGCCCTCTTCGTCGTTGCGGCAGGCAACAACGGTCCGACAGAAAGTACTGTAGGCACCCCCGGGGCCGCGGACGCAGCACTCACTGTCGGCGCCGTGGACTCCGCCGACCACCTTGCCGAATTCTCGAGCCGTGGTCCGCGGTATGTCGATCACGCTCTCAAACCGGAGATTACCGCTCCCGGCGTCGGTGTGCTGGCTGCACGGTCCCAGTACGCGCCAGGGGAAGGTTTCTACGCCACCATGAGTGGCACGTCGATGGCCACCCCCCATGTGGCCGGCGCAGCCGCACTTCTGGTGGCAAATCATCCTGACTGGGACGGCCAGCAGCTCAAGGACGCACTAGTGAGCACGGCCAAGGCCACCCCAGAGTACGGACCGTACGAAGGCGGCAGCGGACGACTGGATATCGCCGCTACGACGAACGCCACAGTGTTCGCCACTGGTACCGCGTACCTCGGCATTCATCCGCAAGGTGACGAGCAGTCCGGGTCGACTGAACGGCGGGTGACCTACACGAACACCTCCAGCGGTGACGTGACACTGAACCTGAAGGTTGTCGCCCCCGGCATGCCGACCGGTTTGATCTCCCTGTCCACACCCCAGGTCGCCATTCCGGCCGGTGGCACCAGGACGATCACGGTCTCCGCCGATCTGAGCAGAGCACCGGACGGCAGCCTGTACACCGGTCAGGTCCAGGCTTACGGTTCCGACGGCCAGCTATTGGCGGATACGGTCATCGGAGTCAGCACCGAGGACCGGCCCCGCCATCTGGTGGTAGAAGCCACGGGCAGAAGGGGCGAACCAATCCCCGGCACAGTCATGATGATTCGCGAGGGCGATCCGGCAGACTCCTTCTATGTGTACGGCATGGGTAACGGCAGAGCCGACCTCCTGGTGCCGGAGGGCACCTACGCGCTCTGGATGTGGGGAGACGTTGAAGGAAGTCACGGTCCCAACTCTCGTGGTACAGCACTCTTCGATGCACCCAAGGTGGTCGTCGCAGCTGATACGACCGTGCGCTTCGACGGCACCACCCTGCGAGAAATCAAGGCTGTGACGCCTCGGCAGAGCGTGGACTCCGAGATGCGACTGGACTACCACCGGGCGATCGGGAGTACGGCCGCTGCCACATACTCGCTGATCGTGGCCTCGGCCCACGACAGCATGTGGGCGGAACCGGGCCCGCAGGTACGTGACGGGGAAATGTCCGTCACTGCGCGATGGCGCAAGATTCAGCCGGTCCTGACCGTCGCTTCCAACGACACTTCTTTCGACGACTTGCGTGTCATGGCGAACTCGGGGGCCCTCCCCGAGGGCAGCAGACACCTCACGGCTGTTTTTGCGGGTGACGGTGCCACGGCTGACTACGCCGGCCTCAACCCGAGGGGGAAGGCCGCAGTCGTCCGCCGCGGCGATCTGGACGAGCAGGTTGCCGCAGCACAGAAGGCTGGCGTGGTGCTCCTCCTCGTCGTCAATGACGAGCCCGGGAGGTACTTCGACAGCGTTACAAAGACGCCGCTGGCCGTGGCGTCCCTGACGATGGATCTGGGCGACCATTTGATCTCCCAGTTGCGGAGCAGGGGTCAGGTGAACCTCCAGGTGGAGTCACATCCCGTCACCGACTATCTTTACGATCTGGTACGCCAGTGGAGCGGCACAATTCCAAGTGACCTGACGTACCGACCGAGGCAGAGTGACCTCGCCCAGGTCGACGTCGACTTCCACAGCAAGTCCTCGAGCCAGATATTCGACTACCGCTACGACATGAATCCTCACCTGAAGACCAGGGCGCGGAGTCTCCCAGCGGATCTCCGCTTCGGGCGCTTCCGTACCGACTGGGTCACCGCCGACAGTTTCGTGCGGTGGGCAGCGGAGGTGGAGGCCTACGCGCCAGACGATTTTCGCACCTTCCAGTCGGGTGGGAGCACCGTCTATCCGCGCGGCCGTTCCTCTCGCGAGCAGTGGCTGGGGCCCATCCAACGACCGAGGATCAACGACTCCGTCGCTCTCCCTCGGCGCGAGGGCGACCGCATCACCGTTGAGGCGCCCGGCTGGGGTGACTCCGGAGCCGATCACGTCAGCATTGACAGCGGCCTGGGCGCACTCGACCAGACAATCAGCCTGCAGCAGGGGGGTGCCGTCATCGAGCGAGTCAGCGGATCCAGCTACGTAAGCAGCGTGACTCTCAGTCCGCGCCGGCTCCCCTACCGAATCGTCACCACCACGGAACGTGATCCAGCGGCGTATCCGTATTCCATCCGCACTCGAACAGCCTGGGACTTCATCTCCGGATCGCCGAAGGCTGGCAAGTTTGCTCAGCTGCCGCTCATACAGCTCGACTACGTGGTGGACACCGATCTCGAGCACAAGGCCGCTCGATCCGCCAAGTTGACACTCCGGGCGTCTCATCTGCCAGGGGGGCCGACCGCGAAGAGCATCGATTCTGCTGGGTTGAAGGTCTCCTACGACGATGGTGCCACGTGGAGCGATCAGCGCATGAGGCGGACGGCGAACGGCTGGGAGACCCAGCTGCACGCTCCGGACCGGGCACGGCACATCACGCTGCGGGCACAGGCCCGCGATAGCGACGGAAACGGCGTGGAACAAACCGTGGTCCGGGCATTCGGCCTCAGGTGAACAAGCGCCTGGACAGCCTCTAACATCACCCGAGTGAGGCCGGGACGGTCCCCCGGGGAAGAAACATGCCGCGACGCTGTGGCGCGGCTATCTCCCCGGGGGACCGAATCGCCTTGAACCTCATGCAGCGGGCGTTGGCACCTGCCACACATCCGTTGCGTTGCCTTTGCGAAGAGCAGGATGTCACTGGGGACGGCGTCTGCCGAGTGTCCAGCCGTTCAGGGGTGACGTGTCGATGAGGAGGGTTCGCTCGCGTTTGATAACCGGGAGCACCAGGCGTGACGGACGGCATCGGATTCACTGCGGTTGGCATACGTGATCAGCTGACCTGAGACAGTCCTCCGTCCGGCTCCCGGTTCTCATCGGCTCGTCGGTGGTGCTCGATGCGCGCGGCTTCCAGCAAGCGCCGCCAAGAGATCACCGCGGGCCGGCGTCGGAGCAGAGCTCGTCTCTCGCGTTCGGTCATGCCACCCCAGATGCCGTGCTCGATCTTCTGGTCCAGGGCGTGGGCGAGACACTCTGTTCTTACCGGGCAGCCGGTACACAATGCCTTCGCCTGGCTCTGCACCGCACTTTCGCAGAAGAGTGCGTCCGGCTCGGCGCTCCGGCAGAGCGCTTGCGCACCCCAAGTTCCCTCGTCTACCACCCCGATGTTGTCCTCTCCCCAGTCGGCCCACCGCACTATCGGGGCAGGCACAGTTCGGAAACGATACGACAGCCGCGTCGGGCACGGCCGCAGGCCGACAGGACATCGGGCTGGGGAGTCGAGTCCGACTGCCGTACGCGGCCTTCTGCCACGCTTGGGTGTTCTCGCGACCGGTTTCTGCAGGACTTTGCAGCGTGGAGACGTTGACACGACGCGCGTGCGACTGGTCCTGCGAGGCCGAGCGCGGGTTGTGTCCCCGCGCAGTACAGCCATGCCTAGTGCTTCGTCGTCGGAGGTACGTGCGGGGCCTGGCTGACCGTACTGTTAGCCGGCTAGATGTGGCGTGCCGCCCGTGACGACTCTTCCGCGTCGCGGCCCGCTCTCTATCCACGTTACAGAGGCTGTTGCGGTTCAGTGCCATGAGCGGTTCATGGGATCGATGCGCTTCCGCAGCCGTCCGTGAAGTGAGGTGAAGCTCTGACCCGTCGTCCGCCGCGGGGAGGACGGGTCAGGGGGAAGCGCACTCTGCACCACGTCCATTCCGGATTCCAGGGAATCGCGGCGTTGTGCGGGTTCGGGGTCGTGGTCTGCCTCGTGCGCAGCCTGTCGAACGGACGCCTCGAGCCTATGGTGAGGGATGCCGCTCTCAGCAGCATGGGCGATCAGTGATCGGGTCAGTTCAGCGCTGGCATCGGACCAATGAGTGAGGGCAGTGATGGCGTAGGCGTCCGTGGCACTGTGATATCTGGCATCCGCTGCGTTGACGGCACGCTGGAGCTCGATAAGGCGCATGGGGATGTGCATGGCGCCTAATGTAAGCCAGCTCGCACGCAACGTATGACCGGGCTTGCGTTGCCAACATTTACGCCTGCCTACCTCCCTCTTGCCTCTCCTTTCCGGAAGGTCACCCTACGATTCGGTGTCGTGTCATCAAGGGCTGCTATGGGGGTGGGAGGAGCAACCGAACGGTTCAGGGCTGCCGAGATTGGGTCCTGGCCTATGAATGCCGCGTCCCCAACAGCCACACCAGGGATGCACGCGTTGGCGCTGATGACTGCGGACGCCCCGCCTAGCGCGTCCACGACGACGGCAAGAATCACCTGGTGAGTCAGACGGGGTGCGGAGATTGGCGCGCACATCCGAATATGTGACAGCGAAGTTCAACGTGGTGAGGGTGCCTGCTGAGATAATTTTTACCTAGCAGAGTGAGATCACGGATGAATTGCTCCTTGGTCAGGATAACTGTTCATCCACCCATACGCCTGGGGGTCTCGCTGTTTGCAAGCGAGGTCCTGCCGCCTTCTACCTCCCGCAGGAGGCGGCAGGGCTTTGTTGACGCGATCTGATGTTCCGATCAACTTGGTCGGAAACCGCCCCCTGTCGACGTATGGTCACGTGACCTGTTGACTCTGAAGGGCCATGGTGACTGGTCCAGAGTGTTGGGGGAGGGGGGCGGCCGCTGCGCCGGGTCGGAGCGATTCGAGGTCAGCTTCGCCAGCGCTGTCTGCCGGGACAGCTATCACCGGCAAGTCGGCGCCCTGGGTATGTAGGGTGCCGCTTCAGCCGTGCTGCCCTTGCCACCCGCCCGCCGGCCCCCAAGACGGGTCGCAGAACGCAACCTGCGACCACGGCCCGAACACCACATCTTGCGCGCTGCGATCGATCGCCCACATCGGCGCTCCTCCATTGTCACGCCCGAACGAGGGTGCCCGAATTTTCAGCTGAGTTATCCAGTTTTCAAGTGCATATCGGGACATCTTGCGCTGTTCTGCGGCTATATCGCGCTGGCGATACTAGGACACGATCCCCCGCTGACGAGGCCACCCACAGGTCGCAGCTCATCGACGTTCCCCAGGCAGAAAGCAGGTTTGGGCAGTATGCGGGTCAAGCTGCGACTGTGCGTAAGTGGCCAGACCCCGCAACGAGGTTCTGCACTGCCGCGCGGGCACGGCGACCGCTGCGTCTGCGCATGCTCGCAAGTAAACGTCAGCGGCGCGGCAGAGTACCTTCGCACCTCGGTCATATGCTGTGCTCTCCTCACCGCGAGGCCTCGGGCGGGGCCCTGGGCGGGCAGCCGACCCGCCGGAGGACATCAACTTCCCTCCAGAACACTAGAAGTCCGAAGGGAAGCCGACTGTCCCGGTCCTTTCTCTGGACTTATGAGGAAAGTCCTAGCCGTGCCCTGGAGCTCTGTGGCGGCCTAGGAGCGGCTGCTCCTCGTCGCCCCGCACGCTGTCCCCGTCGTGGTAGGCGCGAACGGCCCCGGTGGTGGCAGGCAGAGCGCCCTTCTCGGGTGGGGCGGAGACGGGCTGGCGTGCGTCATGTTGAACAGCCGATTCCAGAGTCTGGTATGGGATACCGCTGTCAGCGGCGTGTGCTATGAGGGCATCAGTCAGCGCAGCATTGGCGTCAGACCAGACTGCCAGAGCGACGTTAGAGTTGATTCCTTGATTGCTGTGATAGCGGGCATCCGCTGCGTCAACGGCACGCTGGAGCTCGACAAGGCGTACGGGGATCTGCATGGCAACCTAATGTAGATGAAACAAGCGGGGAGCGAGGTTCGGCGTTCCGTGCGATGCAGTACTTTCGGAGGATGGCGTGCGCATTCCAAATAGTGACGCCAAAATTCAATGCCGCGATAGTATTCGCCTGCTCTAATGAAAGTCTGGTGCGCCCGAGGGTGTACGCGCCACGTCTGGATGACCCGCTTTGGTGGGGCTGGCGGCACGGCGCCCGCTGTCCCGATGGCGCTCACGCGTTAGGATTGCTGGGGCAAGAGGGAGCCCGCCGGTTAAAATTTGCGAGCGCGGTACGCCGGCACTCGTAGTCGGCGTGGCGCAAGTGAGGTAAACAAGTCCCGGCTGCGGAGTCGGACGCGAATCGGGAGCCGCCGGTTTCTGAGGTATGGTTATGTCGCCTTCGGTGCAGCAGCCGTTCTAACCTCCTGGTCCGGAAGCTGTCGTATGCCTCAGGGAAAAAGGGGACCAAGGCGCTCGGGTGGGGCCGAAGACCGTGGGGGTACTCGGCCTCACCTGCCGTGGAAGTCGACTAATAACGTAGCGTTGCCTTGCGCAGCGTGAAGCCGGCAATCAGCTCAAGGTGTTGCCAGGGCCAGTCTTGAAGACCTGAGATTGTAATGGCGTCTCGGTAGCGGAAGTATGCATCCGTCCTCTAGCGTCCACCGCAAAAGGGCCGTATGCGCTCCCGCGCATGCAAACTTTGATCCTGTGTTCATCCGCCCGT
The DNA here is from genome assembly GCF_033792765.1 of Streptomyces sp. PA03-6a. Lineage (NCBI taxonomy): Bacteria > Bacillati > Actinomycetota > Actinomycetes > Kitasatosporales > Streptomycetaceae > Streptomyces > Streptomyces sp. PA03-6a. The sequence continues at coordinate 12,556 of NZ_JARAVK010000224.1, forward strand.
CGATCGAGCTTCCCGGCCCGATACGCAGACGAGCAAGCAAGATGGGAATCCATATGTCGACAACAAGCCGGTCCGTCACGATGCTGCTGATTAGCGCGGGCGCGGCTGCAATGACGGTCTGCGCCATCGGCTCGACGACCGCATACGCGAGCGGACAGCAGCCGAGAACCGGCCAGAGCACTTATCAGCCCAGTCCGGACTCCGGAAAGAACCAGGCCAGCGAGTGCCAGTTCTCCTTGGACGGACGCACCTGGATTCCCGCGGCCAAGGTTCAACAGAGCAATCTGGTGGCCGGCAGCGACAGAAACGTGCGCATCGGTGTTAAGGCCAACGGCGACGCCACCTGCACGGTCTCCCTGGCTTCCTACGGCGCTCAGGGAGGGACCTGGCAGACCTCCGGCAAGCAGGTTTTCCAGGACTTCGACACAGTCACACTCACTCATGGGGCGATCGCCGCACTCGCCATCAGCGTGCCCGGACCTGACTGCTTTGCCCAGATCGATCTCTATCGCGGCAACAGCAAGCATGACGGCATAGCCGCCCCTCTTCCTGAGGGGCCCAACCATCCGGTCTTCAACAACGACCTGATCGCCGCCTGGCGCGGTGGAACCCAGAAGTGCACCGCATCCCCCAGCCCCACGCCAAGCAGTTCTGCTTCGACTCCCGCAGCCACACCTTCGCCTTCCGCGCCCACTCCCAGCCCCTCCAGCTCCGCTTCGGAGCCGACCCCTTCTGAGTCCACTTCCACTTCTTCCGCACCATCACCTTCCACGTCCTCTCCCGGAGCCAGCGCACCCACCACACCCTCCGACAACGAAGGCCCGCTTGCCGACACCGGCACCAGCTCTACGACCTTCGTTGCTACTGCAGCCGCCCTTGCGCTGACCGCCGGTGGCATCGCTCTCGTCGCCACTCGACGCCGGAAGGTCATGCGCCACCACTGACCGCATCTCCTGCTCCCACACCATGCACAAGCCGTTCGGTCCCTCTAACGCGAGAACCGGACGCCGACGCGAGGCCACCCAGCGCAGCGAAGGCAGAGCACTACGGCTCTCATCCGCTGCCCGTTCGAGTGAGTACCAGCTGTGTGGGGCGCAGAGATGTATCTGGATGCCGGTCGGGTCTGTACCTCCTGAAGGGGGTACAGACCGCGCCTCCTGTCGCCGACGACCAGGCCCGAAGTGGGTCTGCGCAAGGTGCCGGTCTTGTCCCTCTGCTTGTGACGGCAGCAGCGGATTGCGGAGACGAGCGGGCCGCCGCGGATGATCATTGTGGAGCGAAACGTTCACGGGTTTTGACCGAGAGGGCTGGGTCACCCCTATCTACCGTGCTCCGCAGGCCGGCGTCGGTTGGGCAGACTGCGCCCGCTGTGCCCACGCGCCGGGCGCTCATCGCCTGGGCCCTGGCCAACCCTATCCGCAGGACCGCGCCTTAGAGGTCGTCTCATTTGGTGAGTCTGCGGTAGCAGATGAGGGTGCAGGCAATGCTCGTGAAGGCCAGGAAGTGGTCGGCTGAGCGTTCGTAGCGGCGGTGAAGCCGGCGGCATCCGGCGAGCCAGGCCATGGTCCGTTCGATCTTCCAGCGATGCCGACCCAGGCGTGCGGATGACTCGATGCCCCTGCGGGCGATGCGGTGGGCGATGCCGCGCTGCCGTAACCATCGTCGCAGGTGAGCGTAGTCGTAGGCTTTGTCCGCGTAGAGCTTGGAGGGCTTGCGCCGGCGCGGTCCGCGGCGGGAGCGGATCGGCGGTATGCCGCGGATCAGAGGAATCAGTGCCTGGCTGTCATGCGTGTTCGCTCCCGAGATGCCGATGGAGATGGGCAGACCGGAGCCTTCGGTGATCAAGTGGATCTTCGACCCGTTCTTGCCCCGGTCGACAGGATTCGGGCCTGTCAGGTCCCCCCTTTCAGGGCCCGCATGTTCACCGAGTCGATCGCGCACCGGCTCCAGTCCAGCTCGCCGCGCGAGCCCAGTTCGTCGAGCACCAGGCGGTGCAGCTTCGCCCACACCCGGGCCTTGCTCCACTCCGTGAACCGGCGATGCGCAGTCGCTCCCGACGGCCCGAACGACGGCGCCGGCAACTGCTGCCACGTGCAGCCCGACGTCGCCACGAACACGATGGCCGCCAGCACTTCCCGATCCCCGTGCCGCCGCCGGCCACCGCCTTGCGGCCTGGTCGGTGCAGGCGGTACCACCCGCTGGAACAAGGCCCACAACTCATCCGGCACCAGCCGCTCAACGATCCCCACACCCGCAGACTACCGAACCAGCCAAATGAGATGACTTCTTATCAGATGCTGGTGCTGTGGGCGCGCGGCTTGGGTGGGACAACACATGTGTGCTGTTGATCCTGGAATCCACGGACGTCGACGTACGGGAAGGACAGCGGTGGGTGACGAACAGCTGCGCGACGTCGACTGTAGGCCACTGGGCGCTCTGCAAGACTCGCATGAGGCATTGTCAAATGCTGTAGAGCGACCGGACGGTCTCATGTGACCGGTCGATCAGGTAAGTGAGGTTTTCTCAGCGAAATGATCTTCGCGAAACGTTGTGAACCGCTCGCCTCTGGGTAGATCGGACGAAGTCATCCTGGTCGTGGGCAGACGTAAAGCCCCTGGTAGGACAGGTCTCACCACAAGATCTTGTCCGAACCACCAGAGGCTTCACGTTG
>NZ_JARAVK010000225.1:0-15205 GCF_033792765.1 Streptomyces sp. PA03-6a
ATCGCGGGGAGGTGGTCCGGCAGGTAGGGCCGGAAGCCGGTGTACGCGCGCAGTGTCGCGACGTCCCGGAGCACCGGGAACAGGGCCAGGGCCTGGGCGGCGAGGCGGCGGGCGACGGGCAGCGAGAAGGTGCGGTCGAAGCCGACGCGTTCGCGGCTGGCTCCGATGAGCACGGGGCCGGCGGCGGTGGCCTCGACGACGGCGGAGGTCTGCAGGGCGGCGGAGTCGCTGGCGACGTCGGCGACGTAGTCGGCCGCGTACACCTTGTGGCGGACGGTGCGCGCCGGCAGGGGCTCGGTGACCAGGACGAAGCCCCGTCGCGGCAGCACGGGCAGCCGCACCCCGGCGAGGGCGGCCACCTCGCCGCCCCAGGTGCCCGCGGCGTTGACGACGGCCGGGGCGTGGATGTCGCCCCGGTCGGTGCGGACCCCGCGCACGGCGCCGTCCGGCGCGCGGAGCACCGCCGTCACCGTGGTCCCGAGCCGCGCCTGCGCTCCCAGGTCGCGGGCGGCGTGGACGAGCCGGGCGGCGGCGAGCGCGGGCTGCACCTGGGCGTCCTGAGGGTAGTGCACACCCCCGGCGAGGCCGTTCGCCAGGTGGGGTTCGAGCTCGCGCAGCCCGTCCGCCGGGACGGGCACCGCCTGGACGCCGCTGCGCCGCTGGGCGGCGGCGAAGTCCTCCAGTGCGCGCAGTCCTTCCGCGCCGGACGCCACGACGAGCCCGCCCTTGGCCTCGTACTCGGCGGTCGCGCCCAGATTGTGACGTTCCGTCAATTCCTGCCACAGCCGGGCGGAGAGCAGGGCGAGTCCGAGCTCCGGACCCGGCTCCTTGTCGGAGACCAGCAGATTGCCCTCGCCGGCCCCGGTGGTGCCGCCGGCCACCGGCCCGCGGTCCACGAGGACGGTGCGGAGCCCGGCCGCCGCGGCGTGGAGGGCGCAGGCCGCGCCCACCATCCCGGCGCCGACGACCACGACATCGCAGCTCGTCGGCTTGCTCACGCCGGTAATATGTCACACAGCACTACTCACAACCAGCCGTTGCGCCGGAATCCGCGGTGGATGACGAAGCAGGCGACGACCATCACGCCCACGGCGAGCGGATAGCCGTAGGTCCAGCGCAGTTCCGGCATGTGCTCGAAGTTCATGCCGTACAGGCCGCAGATCATGGTGGGGACGGCGAGGATGGCGACCCAGGCGCTGATCTTGCGCATGTCCTCGTTCTGGGCCATGGACACCTGCGCGATGTTGGCCTGGAGGATCGAGTTGAGCAGGTCGTCGAAGGAGGTGACCTGCTCGGTGGCGCGGGCGAGGTGGTCGGCGGCGTCGCGGAAGTAGGTCCGCAGGTCGGCCTCGATGCCGGGCAGGGGCTCCTCGGCGAGCCGCTGGAGGGGGCGGCCGAGCGGGGCCACGGCCCGCTTGAGCTCCAGCAGTTCGCGCTTGAGCTGGTAGATCCGGCCGGCGTCGGTGCCGCGGCCGCGGTGGTCGGAGAAGACGTCGGTCTCGACCTGCTCGATGTCCGCGTGGACCGCGGAGGTGACGGCGAGGTACTGGTCGACGACGTGGTCGGTTATCGCGTGCAGGACGGCGGCCGGCCCCTTGGCGAGCTGGTCGGGGACCGTCTCCAGGCCCTCCCGGAGCGGGCCGAGCGAGCCGTGGCCGCCGTGGCGCACCGTGATGACGAAGTCGGGCCCGGTGAAGACCATGACGTCGCCGGTCTCCACGACCTCGCTGGTGGCGGTGAGCCGGTCGTGCTCGACGTAGCGGGCGGTCTTGAGGACGGTGAACAGGGTGTCCCCGTACTGCTCCAGCTTGGGCCGCTGCTGGGCGTGCACGGCGTCCTCGACGGCGAGCGGGTGGAGCCCGAACAGCTCCGCGACACCGGCGAACTCCGCTTCCGACGGCTCGTGGAGCCCGATCCACACGAAGCCGCGGCCGGACTTGCGGACCCGGGCGATCGCCTCGTACGCGGCGCAGTCGTCCTGGCGCAGTCCGTCCATGTAGACCACGCAGTTCACCACCGAACTGCCCAGCGGGGAACGCGCCGGGTGGCTGAGGTCCACACGCCGTTGGCGTACGTGGGTGAGGCGGACGGCTTTGCGGAGATTGCTGATCATCGACATGAAAGGCTCCTACGCAGGCATGCGGCCGCCAGTATTGCCCACGACCGGGCCTGTTCGAGCCCTCCGTCACACCGTCCTTGCACCGTGGGGGCCTTGGGGCGCTCCGCTTCCCGCCCCGTTTCCCGGCCCGCGCCGCCCCCCGCGCACGCGTCGGGCCCCTACGGCCGGTGAGGGCACACGGCGGCAGGGACCCGGCGGGGTACGGCGGTGCGAACGCCGCTGCCTCCTTACACATGGCGGGGGTGTCGCGCCGACCGCCATTTGTCGGCGATCGCCCCCGCGCCGGGGCCGGTGGTGGACACCACCCAGGGCGAGATGATCATCCAGATGCCGAGGGCCGCGAATGGCCCGGCTGAGGCCGTACATCCTGGCCGGCGCCATGGCGAGGCAGAGCCCGAGCAGGGCGAGGCGATGCCGATGACCGGGTTGTTGAGCGCCAGTTCGGGACGGGCGCCCGAGAAGTGGACCGTCCAGGGGCAGATGACGCAGTAGAGGCCATTGTGTGCTTCCACGTCTTTTCGCGGTAGAAATCACCTTCATCACCTTTTCCCATGAGATGCCGGTGATGTGACATGCGCGACAGGCGGCCGGACCGTGCTCCCGCGCGACCGCCCTGTTCGCGAGGTCACCGCCTGCCAGGGCGTCCGGTCGGGGGGTGCGGTCGGGGCGGACCTGGTTCGCGGGGGGCGCGGGACTTCTCTTACACTCCGTAGGGCTCCGGCCGGTGCAGGCCCGGGCATGCCACGTCCTCCGCAGAGATGGGTCCCATGAGCGCCATCAGTATCGGTCAGGCAGCTGTGCTCGGCGTCGTGGAGGGGGTCACCGAGTTCCTCCCGATCTCGTCCACCGGCCACCTGAAGATCACCGAGGGCCTGATGGGCATCCCGGTGGACGACAAGGCCGTCGTCGCCTTCTCCGCGGTCATCCAGTCCGGCGCCATCGCGGCCGTGCTGGTCTACTTCTTCAAGGACATCGTCCGGATCTGCAAGGCGTGGTTCACCGGCATCGCCAACCGCGAGGAGCGGTACCACCACGACTACAAGTTCGGCTGGTGGGTGATCTTCGCGACGATCCCGATCGTCGTCGTCGGCCTGGCGGCCAAGCCCCTCATCGAGGGGCCGCTGGCCTCACTGTGGGTGGTCGCGGGCTCGCTGATCGTCGGCAGCGGCGTGATGTGGGCGGCCGACCAGATGGGCCGCCACAAGCGCGGCGAGGACGACACCACGTTCAAGGACGCCATGCTCGTCGGCTCCTCGCAGATCCTCGCCCTGCTCTTCCCCGGCTTCTCCCGCTCCGGCGCGACGATGTCCACCGCGCTCATCCTCGACCTGGACCGGGTCGCCGCGACGCGGCTCTCCTTCTTCCTGGGCATCCCCGCGCTGACCGGTGCCGGTCTGTACGAGCTGAAGGACGCGCTCGGCGCCGGGGTGGACACGGCGCCGCTCGTCGTCGGGACGGCCGTCTCCTTCGTCGTCGCGTACGCGTCGATCGCCTGGCTGCTGAAGTTCGTGGCCAAGCACTCGTTCAACGCGTTCATCATCTACCGGCTCGTGATCGGCGTCCTCCTCTTCGGCCTGCTGGGCACGGAGGTCATCGCCGCGTAGGCGTACGGCCCGACAGGGCCAGGGCCCGCTCGAAGGCGGTGGCCGCGGCGGGGTCGGCCAGCGTGACGGGCGCGGCGAATCCTTCGTACCGGCGGTAGACCTCGGCGTACCGGTCGACGACCGCCAGCACGAACGCGCCGAGGGCCTCGCCGCAGCGGTACTCCTGGCCGGTGGCACGGGCCACGTCCCAGCCGTGGACGGCGAGCTCCTTGACGACCATCGAGGCGACCTCGGCGGCCGGCATCGACCCATGGCCCAGGTCGACCTCCCCCTCCCAGGCCTCCGGCGCCGCCCACGCCGCCACGGCCCGGTCCAGCTGCTCCGCGTACGCCCCGGCCCAGTCCGGGCCGGCGGTGAAGTCGCGGGCCGTGAGCTCCTCGGGCAGCGGCTTGCGCAGCGCGCGGTGCTCCAGGCCGTGCGAGGTGTAGAGGATCCAGTGGTTCAGCAGCGTGCGGGTGTCCCACTCCCCGCAGGGCGTCGGGGCGGAGAGCCGGGCGGGGTCGCCGCCCACCCCGCGGGCGACGCGGGCGGCCTCGCCCGCGGCTTCGATCATGTACGCGTGCAGTTCGGTCATGCGGCCATGCTGCGCGCAGGGGCGGCGGCCGGTCTTGAACAAACGCGACAGCCCGGACGGCCGCCCGCCGCCCCCGCGGCCTACACGTCCACGACGACCTTGCCGACGACGCCCTCCTCCACCGCCGCGTGGGCGTCGGCGGTGCGCTCCAGCGGGAAGCGGTGCAGCGGCAGCCCCGACTCCTCGCCGGACCGCAGGGCGCCGTCCCGCAGGGCCGCGGTGACGGCCGCGACCGCCTCGCGCTTGGCGGCGTCCGGCATGGTGTAGACGAGCACGCCGTGCCAGCGAAGATTGCGCGCGAAGGTCTCCCTGACCGGCAGCGTGAACTCGGCGCCGCCGTTGTCCGCGTAGTAGGCGACGACGCTGTTCGGCGCCAGCACCGCCAGGTCGAGCCCGCTGTTCACCGCCACGGCGACCTCCACGACGATGTCCACACCCTCCGGCGCGGCGCGGCGGATCTCCGCGGCCGGGTCGGGGGCCGTGTAGTCCACGACGTGGTGCGCCCCCGCGGCACGGGCGAGCTCCGCCTTGTAGGGGTTGCTGACCGTGGCCACGACGAACGCCCCCGCCCAGCGCGCGAGCTGGATCGCCGCGTGGCCGACCGCGCCCGCCCCGCCCGCGACCAGGACGTTCCGGCCGCCGAGGACGCCCGGGGCGAGCCGGGCCGGGCCGCCTTCCGCCACCGTCAGCGCGCGGTGCGCGGTCATCGCCGGGATCCCGAGGCTCGCGCCGGTGTCGAAGGACGCGGTCGCGGGCAGCGGCACGGCGTGTGCCTCCGGGAGCGTCACGTACTCCTGGGCGGTGCCGTCCGCCCGCTGCCAGGCGGCCTCCCACAGCCACACCCGCTCACCGGTCCGTCCGGGGTCGACGCCCTCCCCGACCGCGTCGACCACCCCGGCCCCGTCCTGGTTCGGCACCTGCTCCGCGACCGTGGCGGGCGGCCCGCCGCGCCGCGACTTCCAGTCCGTCGGGTTGACCCCCGACACCTCGACCCGTACCCGTACCTCGCCCGGACCCGGCTGCGGCAGCGGCCGCTCGGTCAGGCGCAGCACCTCGGGGCCGCCGCCTTCCGTGTACACGATGGCCTTCATGATCCGTACAAGGCGGCGCCGGGGCGCATTCTTCCCGCCGCACGGGTGTCCGGTCCGGGTAAGGTCGGCCCGTGCCCGCCGCGCCTGCCGGTCCGCCGTCCCTGGAGGCGGCGTTCCCGGCCACGCTCGCGCCGGACGTGCGCGCCGTCGCAGCCCTGCTGCCACCGCCCCCGCCCTACGACGACCCCCGCTGGGAGGCTCACGGCGATGTGCGGATGCCGGTGCGCCTCTACCGCGGCGAACCGGACCCGGACGTGCCGGCCGCCCTCACCCCCCGGCAGCGCCTCGTCCTGCACTGCCTGTACGCGCTGCACCCCGACGGGTACGTACGGCAACGGCACGCGGCGCACGTGGCCGGGGTGGTCGAGCCCTGGGCGGTGCCGTTCGTGGTGCGGCTCACCGGCGAGTACGTGCTGGAGATCGTCGCCGACCTCCGCGCACGGCTCACCGGGGCCCTGGCGCCGGGGAGCGAGGCACGCCGCGTGTACGGGCGGTTCGCCGCGGAACACCCTGAGTTCCTCGCCGTCACCGAGCGCCGCGCGGTGAGCTACTGGAACGAGTACCACCGGTGGCGGTTCCCCGTGTTCACCGACCATCCCGCCGCCGCCGTGCTCGAGTTGCTGCGGGCCGCGGCCGTGGAGACCACGGGCCAGGCGTGGCCACGACAGATGCGGGCGGGGCGGGGCGCGTGCTGAGGGGCGTTACGCGCGCGCCGCCCGTTCGCACAGGACGGCGGCGCCGGACGGTTCCGGCGGCGGATCGGGGAGACCCACCGCGGCCGCGCCCGGCGACCGGTGCGGGGAGCGGGGGACGAAGGCTCCGCTGGTGCCGCCGCGACCGCGGTGGACCAGGACGCCGGAGACCGGATCGGGGACGGCGTCGAGCGCCGCGCGAGTGCCGGGCAGGGCGCGCCATGCGAGCCAGTGCTCCTCTTCACGGAAGCACAACTCGAAGACGACGCCCCACCCGTACGAGTGCCATTCCCACGCCAGTGCACGGTTGGTGACCGCCGACTCCACGAGCGTCGGCGCATACGCGTCACGCCATGCCGCGGCGGATGTGCTGGCGTTGAGGACTTCGATGGACCACCAGTCCGCTGCCATACCCAAAACGATAGGCACTTCGCAAGTCGCCCGCCAGGGTCCTGCCCCTGACGGCGCGTCACACAGGGTCGGCCGAAGCCAGCAACTCCGTCACGCGCGCCGCGAAGCGGGCGTCGCAGGGGTGGGGGACGCCGGTGCGCACGGCCGTGAGCAGGGCGTCGATGGCGTTGCCGAAGGCGGGCACGGGACCGTCGGCGCGACCGGGGAGCGAGACGACCCCGGAGGTGCCGCGCAGCTCGACGGTCATGCCGGCGGCCGCCGGCGGGGCCGTGAGGCTCAGCGCCGCCGTGCTGGAGGCGCCGCCGTCGTGCCGCAGCACCAGGTGGACGGTGTCGCCGGGTCCCTGGACGGCGGTGAGCGCGGTGACGTCCCCGAGGACCGGGAGGAGCACGGACAGCGCGTGTGGCCCGACGTCCCACAGGGCGCCCTTCTCACGCCGCCAGGGGGACGCGGCGAAGGGGCTGTCGCCGGAGGTGAACACCGAGCCGAACCACTCCGCACGAGCGGTGAACCAGCCGTCCACGGCGGCCTGCTCGTCGATCCAGGCGGAACTCGTGGCGTCGAAGCGGAGGGTGAAGAAGACCACCGACGCGACCCCGGCGGCCTCGGTGGCGTCGGCGACACGGCGGGCGTCGGCCACGGTCGTCGCGACCGGCTTGTCGAGCAGCAGGTGCCGGCCGGCCGCGGCGGCACGCGCGGCCAGCGGGGCCTGCACGTCCGGGGGCAGGGCGATGGCGACCGCGTCCACGTCGCCGATGAGCTCGTCCACGTCGGCGTAGGCGCGGGTGCCGAGGGTCGCGGCGAGTGCGGCCGCCGCCTCGGGGCGGCGGCCCCAGATCCCGGTGAACTCGACCTCGGGGTGGGCGACGAGGGCGGGGCCGTGGGCGATCTCCGCCCAGGGGCCGGTGCCGAGCAGTCCGATGCGCATGGTCACCGCTCCCCCGCCGGCTCGGTGTGGCTGCGGTACCAGGTGCGGTCGAGGTCGACGACGTCGACGGCGGTCTGCACGCTCAGCCCCGGCGTCGGCGCGAGGTGCTCCCGCACCAGCTCCAGGACGGCCTCGCTCAGCTGCGTCTTGGCCTCGGGCGTGCGCCCGGACAGGACGGCGGCCTGGACGAGCACCAGCGCGTGCTCGGGGGCACCGTCGGCGAGGACGTACTCGTCGGACCGGCGGAAGCGGGTCTTGCACGCCTCCACCCTGGTGTCGATGGTCTTGGCGACCAGCGGGTGCAACGCGGTCGCGAAGCCGCGCCGGTCGAAGGCGTCCGCGAGGTTGCCGGTGTAGTCCACGGTGATGTGAGGCATGGCACACACCCTACGTCCCTGGTCACGGCGGTCCGCGAGGGCCCGTCCCCGGGGCGGTGGAGGGCCTTCCGCAGGCCCTGCCGGGGTGTCCGGCAGGTGGGACGGCGGCGCGTTCACATCGGGTTAACACACGGGCAATGGATGCGAAATCGCAGGTTGTGAGGCTGCAGCGGCAACACCACCCACCCGCAAGGCCCACGCCAACAAGGATGACGCCCGTGAGCTACAAGGCCGAGTACATCTGGATCGACGGTACCGAGCCGACCGCGAAGCTGCGCTCGAAGACCAAGATCCTCGCCGACGGCGCGGAGCCCGGTGTGTGGGGCTTCGACGGCTCCAGCACCAACCAGGCCGAGGGCCACAGCTCGGACCGCGTGCTCAAGCCCGTCGCCACGTACCCGGACCCGATCCGCGGCGGCGACGACCTGCTGGTGCTGTGCGAGGTCTTCAACATCGACGACACCCCGCACCCCTCCAACACCCGTGCCCTGCTGCGCCCGGTCGCCGAGCGCTTCGCGGGCCAGGAGTCGCTGTTCGGCATCGAGCAGGAGTACACCTTCTTCCAGGGCTCGCGCCCGCTGGGCTTCCCCGAGGCCGGCTTCCCGGCCCCGCAGGGCGGCTACTACTGCGGCGTCGGCGCCGACGAGATCTTCGGCCGCGAGATCGTCGAGCAGCACCTCGACAACTGCCTCGCCGCGGGCCTGGGCATCTCCGGCATCAACGCCGAGGTCATGCCCGGCCAGTGGGAGTTCCAGGTCGGCCCGCTCAGCCCCCTGGAGGTCGCCGACCAGCTGTGGGTCGCGCGCTGGCTGCTCTACCGCACCGCCGAGGAGTTCGGCGTCTCGGCCACCCTGCACCCCAAGCCGGCCCAGGGCGACTGGAACGGCGCGGGCGCGCACACCAACTTCTCCACCAAGGCCATGCGCGAGGGCTACGACGCGATCATCGAGGCCTGCGAGGCCCTCGGCCGCGACGACAAGCCGATGGAACACATCAAGCAATACGGCTCCGGCGTCGAGGCCCGCCTGACCGGCGCCCACGAGACCGCCCCCTGGAGCGAGTACAGCTACGGCGTCTCCGACCGCGGCGCCTCGGTCCGCATCCCGTGGCAGGTCGAGGTCGACAAGAAGGGCTACATCGAGGACCGCCGGCCCAACGCCAACGTCGACCCCTACGTCGTCACCCGCCTCATCGTCGACACCTGCTGCTCCGCGCTGGAGAAGGCCGACCTCGTCTGACGCTCCGCACCATCCCCGAGGGCGCCCGTCCACACGCCGGGCGCCCTCGGCGCGTCCACGGCACGTTCACGGCACGCGGACGGCCTCGAAGAGGAAGCAGCCGTACTCCACGGCCCGTACGTGCACCAGGGCGACCCGAGGATCGGCGAACCGGGCCGCCAGGACGGCGTCGGCGGCGCCCGCGGCGACCTCGTCCGCGGTCAGCCGGACCAGCCGGCCACCGAGGATGCGGCCCCGGGCGTCGTAGCACCGGAAGACCCGCCGCTCGCCGTGCAGGGCCGCGGGGTAGCCGGGGGCGTCCGGCGGGCCGGGGCAGTCCTCCGCGGCGGCGTGCACGAAGACCGGCCCGGTCTCGTCGTACGGGCCGGGGTCGGCCCCGGTCGCGGCGGCCCAGCGGCGCAGCGGCGCGTAGGCGGCCAGCGCGATCCGCTCCCCCGGCGCGCTGTGCCGCAGGCAGCAGCGGAGCGGGGCGCCGCCCTCCGGGTCCGGCTCGGGGCGGGGGACGAGACCGGCGTCGTCGCCGCCCCGCAACTCCTCGGCGACGGCCGGGTCGAGGGCCCGGACCTCGTACGCGATGCGATGGGTGTCCATGCCCCCAGCGTCGCCCGGTCCGCTCAGGAGGTCCGGCGGGATTCGGACGTCGTGCTCAGGGCCCGCCACGCTGCACGGTCGCCGGGCAGCCCGAGCCGGGCGAGGAGGGCACCCCGGTTGCCGCCGCGCGGATCCCACAAGGTGTCGTGCGCGGCCAGGGCACCGGCGTAGGCACGCTGGGCCGGGGTGGCGCTGTGGGCCGCCGGCCAGCCGTCGGGGAAGAACCGCGGCAGATAGGGGCCGATGTCCGGGTCGGGGTGGCGCCACGCGAGCAGCGGCAGGACGGCGAGGGCCGCGGGCAGCAGCCGCTCGGGGTCGGTGACGCGCCGGCACAGTGCGGCGGCGACGGTGAAGCGGGGCCGGCCGGTGAAGGTGGCGGGCTTGCGGCCGAACGCAGCGTCGAGCGCGGCCGGGTCGCGCAGGGCGTCCAGCAGCACCGTGTGCACGTCCTCGTCGCCGTCGAGGGCGGGGGCGAGCGCGGCGCAGACCCGCACGGCCGGTTCGGGGTCGGCGAGCAGGGCCCGGGGCGCCTCGCCCAGTTCCCCCAGGTGGACGGCGAGAGCGGCGCGCTCGTCCGTCCCGGCCGTGGCCGAGGCAGCGGTGAGGACCCGGACGACCTCGTCCCTGCGGCCGGCGAGCGCCGGGTGCGCGGCCGTGCGCGCCACGCAGGCGGCCGCGGCGGTCCGCACCTGTGGGTCGGGGTCGGTCAGGTGGACGGCGGCTGCCGCGTGGACGGCGGGCAGGGCGTCGTACACCCCCACGGCCGCGCGGACGACCGCCAGGTCGGCCATCTCGTCGTCCCAGAGGGCCTGTTGCTCCTCCTCGTCCGCGTTCGCCCAGGCCTCCTGCCAGGCGTCGGCCGCCGCCCCGTCCGCGGGGAACGCCCGCACCCGCCACTCCTGCGCCTCCGCCGGGCCGGGCGCCGCCTCCGCCGCGTACCGCAGGAAGGCCAGCAGAGCCTGCCTGGGTGCGGCCGGGTGCTCCCCGGCGAGCAGCTCAGCGACCTGGCGGACGGCCGGCGGCGTGGCCGGCCAGGGTGTGCCCTGGTGCACGATCGCCCCGTTGAGGTGCTCCAGGGCGGCCCGGACGTCCGCCTCCCGGCCGGTGCGCAGGGCGGCCAGATGCCGCGGGGTGTCCGTGGCGGCGCCGTAGGCGTGGAACAGCCGTGCCCAGTCCGTCTCGTGCATGCGGCCATCATGGCGCGGGGCACCGACAACGCCTGCTCGCAGGCCGGTTGGGCGCTCCGGCACCGGGGCGGCGCGCGGTGGCGGGGTGACCATCCCAGGATTCACTCGTTCTACGGAACGTGAACGCCCAGCACGCGACCGCCACCCGTCCCCGGCACGGCGCAGCCGTCATCGTGGACGTCGAGGAGGCGGAGGCCGCACTCGTCGAGAACTACCCGCACCTGGTCCGGCTGGCCTACCTGACGTTGCCGCCGTCGCTCGGCCGGCACCGGAGGGTGCTGACCGCCCACACCCTGACGCAGGGCGTGCTGCCGCGCTCGCCGTGCGAGCCGGACCCCGCCGTGGTGGACGTCCCCGGGCCGCGGGGGACCGTGGACCCGGCGTACGCCCTGGTGCGGCAGGAAGTGCTGGACACGGCACTGGCGTTCGGCCGCGAGCGGGGCTGGCGGGGCCGGCTGCGCAGGACGGTGGTGGGCGGTCCGGCGCCGTACGTCTGGGGCCTGCGGCTGCACACCAAGGCGACCGGGACGGACGAGGCGGAGCTGGACCGGGCGCTGTCCGGGCTGAGCGCGGCCGGGCGGGCGGCCTACGCGCTGCTGGAGCTGGAGCGGCCCCGGCACGCGGACGGCCGCGAGGTGCGCAGGCTGCTGGTGGCCGCCGGCGTGGCCGACCCGCGGGGCGCCCTGAAGGCCGCCAAGGCGGTGCCGGAGGGACTGCTGCTGGGCGGCACCGGGTTCGACCCGTGCACGGTGCAGGCCCGGCCGACGGATCTGCTGCGCAGGCGGCAGCACGTGCGCGTGGGCCTCATCGCGGCGGGTGCGATCGCCGTGACCGCGACCCTGGTCGCCGTGCTGACCGGCGGGCAGGACCCGTACGCGGCGGGCGGGTCGCCGGGGGGCGCGTACGGGACCGCGGTGCTGGACCCGGCGAAGCTGGTGCGGGTGCAGGACACCGCGTGGACCCGCGCCTCCCGGGTGGACTTCACGGCCTGGCCGGCCCGCGGCGGGCGCGCCGGCGACCGGGCGCTGCTGGGCCGGGCGATGGCGGTGTGGGCGCACCCCTCCGGCAACGTCGCCGTGTCGGCCACCAAGGGCACCGCCGAGGGACTGCCCGCGCAGCAGCCGCAGTTGCTGTACGCGGGGGACGTGGACGGCGCCACCGTGGTGCTGATGTACGACGGCCTGCGGCTGGTGCGCTACGCCGAGCCGCGCGACGGCGGGGGCTCGGCGGCCCTGGACTTCGCCCGGGTGGACGGCGCGGGCGTGACCACGGCGGCCGTGGTGCTGGGCCGGACGGACGGCAACACCAGGTTCCTGACCGCCCCCTGGGTCACCGAGGCGGCCTCCCGCGACCTGCGGGACCCGGGGCGCGCCCCGGCGAAGCTGGACCGCACGGCGGACGGGGTGACCGAGCCGGTGCGGATGCCCGGTGCGGACAGCCGTCCCGGGGTGTGCGGGGACACCTGGCCCGCGCTGCAGTTCCGGGCCGCCGGCGGGCTCGGCGTGGACCGGCCGTTCCTCCTCACCGACCTCGGCGACCTCGTGCCGGCGCACCTGACGTACCAGCCCGCCGTAAACACCACGCCGCTGGAGGCGACCGGCCCCACGGCGCTGGCGAACGTGGCCAGGACGGCCTGCAACCTCTCCTCCATGAGCGGCCTGGGCACCCGGTCGGTCAACGTCTGGCGGTACGCGACGCAGCGGCTGCCTGAGGACAACGGGCAGGCGTCGTGGGTCTGCGCCCGCGCCGACACCTGGCGCGGCACGGACGGCCGGGCGCTGGCACTGTTCCTGCCCCCGGTGTCCGAGCCGGGCACCCCGGGCGCACCGGTGGGCCAGAGCGGCCGGGACAACGGGGCGTGCGGCCGGGCGGTGCCGCAGGTGCTGGCCGGGGCGCTGTGGAAGTCCACCGCCGGCCACTGGTACCTGCTGGCGGCGGGCAGCCGTGACGTGACGCGGATCAAGGCCACGGGCGGCGTGACCGGCGCCTCGAAGGGCCCGACGATGGCGGTGCGGGCCGAACAGGGCGCCCGGGCCGAGCTGTCGGCGGTGCTCGACTCGGGCGCGGCGCTCACGACGCTGCGCTGAGGCCGCCCTCCCCCGCCCCGGTGGCCTGCTCCGCGCCAGGAGCGGCCGCCGGGGCGCCGCGCGGGGAGCGGGCGCGGCGCGGTGCTCCCCCGTCGGGGTGCCAGCCGAAGGCGAGGCAGCTGCCTGCGACGCCGAGCAGCAGGCCGACGAAGAAGCCGCCGAGGTTCGAGGTGACCCAGCTGCCCAGGGCCAGCAGGACACCGACGATCGAGTAGAAGAGCCGCTGGGCCGGGTTGAGCAGGATCAGCAGCCCGCATATCGCCATCAGCCCGGGCAGCAGGTAACCGGCCAGTCCCTGCGCGCCGATGTGCAGGACGACGGGCAGCGCGGCCTTCTCGGTCACCAGGATCTCGGCGCCGCCGAGGGTCAGCAGGACTCCTCCCCAGAACGGGCGGCGGCCGCGCCAACGACGGAAGCCGGCCATCAGCAGCCCTCGCCGCTGAACTTCAGTTTCAGGCCGGGCAGTTTGAACACCGCGGCCGTCGTGGCGTAGTTGGTCTGCCGCAGGTGGTCGATGGTCACGGTGTCGGACTGCTGGCTGAAGACGCCGATCGGGCCCTGGACGCCGGCCTTGTCGAGGGTGCTGGCGTCGTTGCCGATCTCGATGCCGTCGAAGGCGGCGTCGCCGGACAGCTCGGTGGAGTCGGTGGTCAGCCCGCGGGCGGTGACCTTCTCCGCGCCGCCGCCCGCCGTGATGACGAGGTTGGTGCCACCGAGGTCGACGCTCTGGCAGAGGTCGGTGAGCGTCGCCTTCCTGATCGCGGAGACGACGACCAGGACCTGGCCGCCGGTGTCGCCGGTGTTCGGGCTGCCCTCGGCCATCGAGTCGAGGCCGCCGAACTGCGCGAAGCCCTCGCCCTTGAGTTCGGTGGCGGTGACGGTGAACGGCATCCCGGAGATCGCGAACTGCACGCCGAGCGCGCCCTGCGCGGTGAGGACCATGAGCGTGGCGCCGATCGCGGCGGCGGGTACGGCCATCGCGGCGGCGCGGCGCCAGCGGACGCGGCCGGGCCGTTCGGGGGTGGCCGGTGTGACGGGTGTGGCGGCGCCGGTGGTTCCGGGCTCTTCGGACGAGGCCATGGCTGCTCCCAGGACATGCGAATGCGGAGGAACGAGCTGACTGGCGCGGTGTCCTGGCGCGGACAGCGGCTGCGCACGTCCGTCCCCGGCGCCTCCCGGCGGGGCACGAGGGCGTTCACGGTACGGCGCAGTGGCCGGGGTGGAAGTTACAACCGGGTAGGGACCGGGTCAAGGGCCTTGTGCACGGCTCATGGTGACGGTGCGTCGGTCCTGTGACGGAGGGGCGTGGCGGGCGCCAGGCAGGGCGACGAGGAGGCGCGGGCGGGTGGCCGCGGCTCGGCGAGCCGTGCCGCGGCGGCCTCCGGCCCGAGGAACGGCGCGAGGACGAAGTAGCTCAAGGTGGGCAGCAGTGCGGGCAGTTCGGCGGCGCCACCTGCGGCGATCCGCCGGTAGATGCTCGCGTACACCCCGCCGACGACGGCGTCGACCAGCTCGGTGGCGGCGACCTCCGGCGGGGCCCCTACGGCACCGGCGGCGCCGTCCGCGGCGGTGAAGAAGCGCCGGAACCGGGCGAGCAGCACATCGCGCTCCTCGCGCCCGGCCTCCCCCACGGCGTCGATCTCGACCACGGCCATGGTCGCGAAGGCGGGCGCCCCGGCGAGGATGCCGAGCAGCGCGCCGAGGGCGTCCCGGATCCCGGCGGACCAGTCGCCGGCGGCCTCCGAGGCGGCCTCCATGGAGGCGACGACCAGTCCGGTGCCGTGGCGGTGGGCGGCCAGGAAGGCGTCCTCCTTGCCGCGGAACTGCTCGTAGAACACCGGCCTCGTCACGCCCGCGGCCTGGCAGATGTCGCTGATCCGGGCCTTGGCGTAGCCGCTCTGCGCCACGGTGCGGACGATGCCGTCCAGCAGCCGGTCGCGCTGGGTGGCCGCGACCACCTCGGCCGGCACGCGGCGGGGTCCGCGGCGGATGGAGCGCTCCGGATCGCGGCCGGTCCTGGTGCCGGGGAGGACGAGGGGCGGCGGTGGCGAGGGAACCGCGGTCATCTCGAACTTCCTTCCGGGTCCTTGACGCTGAATACTCGTCAGGTTTACAACTCTCGCAGGTTTCCCACGGGTCCGTGGCGCCGGACCCGTTCTCCACCGCAGCACATCCTCCCGGCCCCACTCCGTGACGAGGAGCACGTGCGCATGGCCGATTCCGGACCCCCGCCACCGTCGCCCGCAGCTCCCCGGCCGCGGTCCCGCACCTGATCCCGTACGGGTCCCCGGTGCGGTCCCCCACGT
>NZ_JARAVK010000226.1:0-15166 GCF_033792765.1 Streptomyces sp. PA03-6a
GGGTGCCCGTGTCACGGAGGCGGGGCCGGACGGAGCAGGGGGCGCGCCCCACCGGCCGGCCCCGCCTCCGTGACACGGGCACCCGGTCCGGGACTGCCGCCGCCCCGGGCCGGACGACATCGCCCGCGCACGATCTGTGGGGAGCTCCTCGCGGAGCCCCGGTACCGCGACCGTCAGGTGGTCGCCTCGGCGGGAGTAGGGGTACGGCCGTCCACCTCGGCCACCGGGCTCCCGTCGCCGCTCCGGCGCGGGGCGCCGGGCTGCCGCAGGAACACCGTGATCAGCGCGGAGAGGAAGGCGATACCTCCGGCCAGGTAGTACGCCCCGGCGTAGCCCCAGGCGGCGACCACCCCGGCCGCCACACCGCCGCCGCCGACACCGCCGACCAGCTTGGCGCTGTAGACCAGTCCGTAGTTCTGTGCGTTGTTGTTCTCACCGAAGTAGTCCGGCGTGAGCGCGGCGAACAGCGGGTAGAACGCCCCGCCGCCGAAACCGTTGAGGAACGCGAAGAACAGGAACAGGGGTTCGTTGTGCGCCTGGCCCGACCACAGCACGCCGAACTGCGCCAGCCCCGCCACCACCAGGACCAGGCCCAGTGTCTGACGCCGGCCCAGGTAGTCCGAGAGCCAGCCCACGATGGCCCGGCCGACACCGTTGACCACGGCGAGCACACCCGCCGAGGAGGCCGCGACCAGCGGGCCGAAGCCCAGGCTCTTGGCGAACGGGACCTGGAAGTTGATGCCGAACAGCGACACGCCGCCGATGCAGACCAGGGCGAACCACATCAGCGGCAGCTGCCCGGTCCTGATCGCCTCCATCGGGGTGAACTGGCCCTTGGCGGGCGGGTTCTTGGCCAGTCGCTTGGCCACCCGCCGCGCGTCCTCGCTCACGCCCCGGTTCAACGGGTCGACGTCGTGCGGCCACCAGCTCTTCGGCGGGTCGCGGAAGAACATGCCGCAGAAGGCGACGACCAGCACCATGCCCAGGGCGATCAGGTCGAGGACCATCTTGTAGTTGGACGGGTGGAACCAGTAGTTGAAGACGAAGATGAGCGGCAGGGTTCCGTAGGCGAAGCCACCGTTCACGAACCCGGTGCGGGCACCCTTGTTGTCGGGGTACCACTTGCCGACCATGTTGATGCAGGTCGCGTACACCAGGCCGGCGCCCGTGCCGCCCAGCACCGAGTAACCGGCGATCACCACGTAAGGGTTGCTCAGGTGCGAGAGCGCCAGGAAGCCCAGTCCGGAGAAGACCGCTCCGGCGAGCATCGCCGTCCTGGCCGGCAGGACCCCGGTCTCCCGCAGCCGTCCCGCGGGGAACGCGACGCCCGCCTGGAAGACCGCCCAGATGCTGGCGATCCAGAACGTCTCGGTCAGGGTCCATCCGTGAGCGTGCTCGAGCACCGCCTCCGCGGAGCTGTAGCCGTACTCGTAGACGCTGACGCCCATCATCGCAATCCAGGGGAGCCAGACCATCCAGGCTCGGGGCCTCCCCAGGAGGGAGCGGTCGGTCTCCCCGACCCGGTAGACGCGGCCGTTCGCGTCGCTGACCTCCCGGTACTGCCCGGGAACCACGTGCGGTGTTACTGACATCGGTGCCTTCCCTTGCGTGAAAAGAACCTGGCGTGCGCCCCCTGGGCCCTTCTCTTCATGCGGAGGGGTGGAGCGGACCATCCCTGCGGCTCGGCCCGGCATGGCCGGGCCCGGTGGTACGCCGTCCGGGCAGCTGAGGTCGATCCGGGGCGGCAAACCCGGATCGTGACAGCGCGCAGTCGGGTGACACGGTGGTACGACGTGGTACGACCCCGGGCACGCCAAAACGGCCGTGCTCAGGGGGTGTCGGAACGAACATTCAGCTGGTCAGCGCGATTCTCCATACTGGAGATTGCATACGGTATGGACCGTCGAATCGGGGTGTCCAGGGGATGACGGGAAGATTGACCAGTGCATTACCAACCGGTGGAGCCCGCTCCGCACCCGCCCGGACGGCCGACTCCGGCCGCTCCGGGGCGCGTTGCCCCTGGTCACAGAGGTAAGTCCGGCCGCCCGTCGAATGGTTGCCTGCGGCACCTGATGCCTCCGCACCGCCGGACGCGCGAGGTGCGGGTAAAGGGCCGGCAAGGAAGGCCACGAGCGCGTAAAAACCGCGCCGGGGCGTCCCGGGGCGGCCTGCCGCCCCGGGACCGCCACCGCTACGCGCTCAGGCGCCCGAACCTCCGTACCGCCAGCGGCAGGAACACCGCCAGCAGGGCCAACGGCCAAGCCACGGCCGCCCAGACGTGGCCGGGTTCGCCACCGGGACCGCCGAACAGGTCGCGTACCGCCGTCGCCGTCCGGGACATCGGGTTCCACTGGACCGCCGTGCCCAGCCAGCCGGGCATGGAGTCGGGCGTGGCGAAGGCGTTGGACAGGAAGCCCACCGGCCAGACCAGGATCTGCACGGTCTGCACCAGCTCCGGCTTCCCCGCGACCAGCGCCAGGTGGATGCCGATCCACAGCATCGCGAAGCGAAAGAGCAGCAGGAGGCCGACCGCGCCGAGGAAGGCGGCGGCCCCGCCGTGCGTGCGCCAGCCGAGCGCGTGGCCGACCCCGGTCAGGACGGCCAGGCCGACGGCCGACTGGAGCATGTCGGCGGCGGAACGGCCCACCAGGACCGCGCCGCCCGCCATCGGCATCGACCGGAAACGGTCGATCACGCCCTTGTTGAGGTCCTGGGTGACCGCGAGCATCGTGCCCTCCAGGCCGAAGGCCATGGTGAGCGCGAGCATGCCGGGGACGAGGTAGCCGAGGTAGTCGCCCGTGATGCCGCGGCCGCCGCCGACGAGGTAGCCGAACATCAGCAGCAGCATCACCGGGAAGAGGAGGCCGACCAGCACCTGGACCGGTTGCCGGGCCCAGTGGGCGAGTTCGCGGCGGGTCATGGTCCAGCAGTCGGTGAGGACGTGGGATCCCCGCGCGGGCCGGACCGGGCCCCGGGTGGTGTACGTGGCGCTCACGCGGCCTCCTTCGTGGGGTGGTTCCCTCCGGTGAGGTGCAGGAACACCTCGTCGAGCGTCGGACGGCGCAGGGCGATGTCCTCCGCCTCGATGCCGGCCGACTCCAGGGCGCGGACGACCCCGGCGAGCGCCGCCATGCGGTCGGTGACCGGGGCGCTGAGCAGCCGCCGGTCGACGTCCACCGACACCTCGCCCCCGGTCGCGGGCAGCAGTGCCCTGGCCGCGTCCAGTTGGCCGGCGTCGCGCAGGACCACGTCGATGCGGTCGCCGCCCGTACGGGCCTTGAGTTCGTCCGCGGTGCCGTCGGCGATCACCCGGCCGTGGTCGACGACCGAGATGCGGTCGGCGAGCTGGTCGGCCTCCTCCAGGTACTGGGTGGTGAGCAGGACCGTCGTACCGCCGTCGGCCAGGGAACGGACCGAGGCCCACACCTCGGCGCGGCCACGGGGGTCGAGTCCGGTCGTCGGCTCGTCGAGGAACAGCACCTCGGGATCGGTCACGAGGGACGCGGCGAGGTCGAGGCGGCGCCGCATGCCGCCGCTGTACTGCCGGACCGCCTTGCGTCCGGTGTCCGCGAGGCCGAAGCGCCCGAGCAGTTCGCCGGCGCGCTCGCGCGCCCGGCGGGCGCCGAGATGGTGCAGGCGCGCGAACATCTCCAGGTTCTGGCGGCCGCCGAGTTGCTCGTCCAGGGCCGCGTGCTGCCCGAGCAGGCCGATGCGGAACCGCACCTCCCGGGCCTCGGTCACCACGTCGTGCCCGGCCACCTCGACGCGGCCGCGGTCCGGCCGGAGCAGGGTGGACAGGATCCGGACCAGGGTCGTCTTGCCCGCGCCGTTGGGGCCGAGCACCCCGTGCACGGTGCCGCGCGCGACCAGCAGGTCGAGCCCGTCCAGCGCCGGTTTGTCGCGGTACTTCTTGTACGCCCCCTCGACGGTGATGGCTGCGTCGGTCATGGGCCGCTCCCCCCACTGATCAACTAGTCAAACTTGACTACTGGCGCAAAGTAGCGGGCGCGGAATCCATTCGTCAAATGTGACTAGTGCTCGTCCCCGGGATGGGGTTCGCCCGTCGCGTACGGGTTCTCCTCGCCCTGCGCGAGCACGCCCACGAAGGGCTCGCCCTCCCCGGCGAAGGTGTACGCGCCGCCCTCGATCCGCTCGACGAGCCCACGGGTCCACGCGGCGTCGGAGTCGGCCGTGTGCACCCAGAGGTTCATGATCTCGCCGATGTGGCCGAGCTGACCGGGGCCGTCCTCGGGGACGTAGTGCTCGGTGACGGCGGCCCGCCACTCCTCGATCCTGCGGATCCGCTCCCTCAGCAGGTCCAGCGCCTCGTCCCGGCGCAGGTCGACGATGAAGCCGATGGCCGCGGACTGGAGGTCCATCTTCTGGTCGTAGGCGACCAGCGCCTCGTGCAGGAGGCGCAGGAACTCCTCGGTCCCGGTGTCCGTGATCTCGTACTCGGTGCGGGGCGGGCCGCCCGCCGTCGACGGGGCGACCTCGTGGGCGTGCAGCAGCCCCTGCTTCGCCATCTGCTTCAGGGCGTGGTAGATCGAGCCGGGCTTGGCGTTGGACCACTCGTGCGCGCCCCAGTACTCCAGGTCGTTGCGCACCTGGTAGCCGTGGGCCCGCCCGTGCTGGCGGACCGCGCCCAGGACGAGGAGACGGATCGCTGACATGCCGTCCAGGTTAGGCCGGACGGCACCGGGCCCCGCACGCGCCCCGGCACCGCCGTGCCGCAGCGGGTGCCGGTCCGGTGCCGGGCCCGGGTGTACGCCCCTCGTCCGGTCAGCCCGCGGGGTTGCGGCGGCCGCTCCGGCCGCCCCGGCCCTCGGTGCCGGCCACCGGCCGCCGCCCGGAGCCGCGGGTCCCCGTACCGGAACCGGTACCGGAAGCCGCGCCCGCCGCTCCCCGGCGGTCGGCTCCCCGGCCGCCCGAACTCCCTGCGGCACCCGTCGTCCCGCGCGCGTCCGCCCGGCGGGCGCCACCGCGAGCACCGGTCCCGGTGGCGGCACCTGCCGCCGCCCCGGCTCCGCCGCCGCTGCGGCGCCGGCGAGCGGGCCGCCCGCCGTTCTCGGTGCCGTTCTTCTGGCGGGACGCCTTCGGCGCGGCCGGCGGCTGGGGCACCTCGATGGTGACGGCCACGCCGGACGGCTCCCGGGCGCCGGTGATGGTCGCCAGTTGCGCGTCGCTCGAGGTGATGCGGGCCGTCCGGGGGCGGATGCCCGCGTCCGACATGAGCCGGGTCACGTCCCGCTTCTGGTCGGGCAGGACCAGGGTGACCACGCTGCCGGAGCCGCCGGCGCGGGCCGTGCGGCCGCCCCGGTGGACGTAGTCCTTGTGGTCCATGGGGGGATCGACGTTCACGACGAGGTCGAGGTCGTCGATGTGTATGCCGCGGGCCGCGACGTTCGTGGCGACCAGCGCGGTGACCTGGCCGTTCTTGAACTGCTCCAGGGTGCGGTTGCGCTGCGGCTGGGAGCGGCCCCCGTGCAGCGCCGCCGCGCGGACACCGACGGCCAGCAGCCGCTTGGCGAGCCGGTCGGCGGACCGCTTGGTGTCGAGGAAGAGGATGACCCGGCCGTCGCGTGCCGCGATGCGCGTGGTGACGGCCTTCTTGTCGGTCTCGTCCAGGACGTGGAGCACGTGGTGCTCCATGGTGGTCACCGCCCCCGCGGACGGGTCCACGGAGTGCACCACGGGGTCGGTCAGGAACCGCTGCACCAAGCGGTCGATGTTGCCGTCCAGGGTGGCCGAGAAGAGCATCCGCTGCCCGTCGGGCCGCACGCGCTCGATCAGCCTGGTGATCTGCGGCAGGAAGCCCATGTCCGTCATCTGGTCGGCCTCGTCCAGCACCGTGATGCCCACGCTGCCGAGCACGCAGTCGCCGTGCTCCACCAGGTCGTTCAGCCTGCCGGGGGTGGCCACGAGCACCTCGACGCCGCGCCGGAGCGTGGCGGCCTGCTTGGTCATGGACAGCCCGCCGACCACGGTGGCCATGCGGAGGTTCACCGCCGTCGCGTACGGGGTCAGCGCGTCCGTCACCTGCTGGGCGAGTTCACGGGTGGGCACCAGCACCAGGGCGAGGGGTGCCTTGGGCTCCGCGCGCAGTCCGGCCGTACGGGCCAGCAGCGCCAGTCCGAAGGCGAGGGTCTTGCCCGAGCCGGTGCGGCCCCGTCCCAGCAGGTCACGGCCGGCCAGCGAGTTGGGCAGCGTCGCGGCCTGGATGGGGAAGGGGGTGGTCACCCCCTGGGCGGTGAGGGTCTTCAGCAGCCCCGCGGGCATGTCGAGAGCGGCGAAGTCCTCGACGGCGGGAAGTGCGGGTGTCGTGCTTTCCGGCAGCCGGAATTCTCTCGGCGACGATGCGGACGGTGCGGACGACGGCGCGCGCCGATTCGATTTCTGGGGCCTGCGGGACATGCGGATATTTGCCTTCCTGGAGCAGCGCAAACCGGGGTCCGCACCATGACGGTGCGGACCCCGGTGAGCAGGTACGCGTCCGGCGATCAGGCGGGGACGATGTTCTCCGCCTGCGGGCCCTTCTGGCCCTGCGTGACGTCGAAGGTGACCCGCTGGCCCTCCAGGAGCTCACGGAAGCCCTGGGTGGCGATGTTCGAGTAGTGGGCGAAGACGTCGGGGCCGCCGCCGTCCTGCTCGATGAAGCCGAAACCCTTTTCGGCGTTGAACCACTTCACGGTTCCCTGTGCCATGACATTCTCCTTCAGTAGGCAGAGGGCCCATCCGGGGAATGCCGGAGAACAAATAATGCGCCTGCGGGAGATGAATTCCGTCAGGCGCACATAGGTTTCATGGGTACCACAACTGCAACCAGGACACCTTAGCACAGACCGTGCCCCGGACGACGGAGCGCAGGGCGGCGGCAGGGACGGGACGGCGTGCGGGCACCGTCGGTCACGACGCGTCCACGCGGCAGCGTGAAGCGCCCACCCGTCCCTCTCCCGGAGGCTCGGCACGCCCCCGCCCGGGGGCGCGGGGACACGTCCCCGCCCTCCCCCGGTGTCCCGGATCCCGGCCGGCCGGGACCGGCCGGGATTCCGCGTCGTCAGCGCAGCAGCTTCACCGCCTCGACCACCAAGGGGTCCAGCCCCTCCGCCCCGGCGTCGACGAAGTCGAGGAGACGGGTGCGCATGCGCGGGTCCCAGAACCTGCCGATGTGCCCCGCGACGGCCTCGGCCGCCCGGTCGCCCGGCAGATGGACGAGGTTGGCCGCGATGTCGTTGGCCATCCGGCGCTCCGCCGGCACTGCGCCGGCCACCTCAGTCCACCACCGTCAGCAGCTGGTCCCTGTCACGCTCCTGGCCCCGGTCCCGGTCGTGTTCCGCGCCGTCGGCCCGCCGCGGGCGGGCGAGCCCCACCTGCACGGCGGTCACCTTGTACTCGGGGCAGTTGGTCGCCCAGTCGGAGTTCTCCGTGGTCACCACGTTCGCCCCGGTCACCGGGTGGTGGAAGGTGGTGTACACGACCCCGGGCGGCATCCGGTCGGAGATCTCGGCCTTCAGCGTCGTCTCCCCCACCCGGCTCGCCAGGGTCACCGTGTCGCCGTCCACGATGCCGCGGACCTCGGCGTCGTGGGGGTGCAGCTCCAGCACGTCCTCCGGGTGCCAGGCGACGTTGCCGGTACGGCGGGTCTGCGCGCCCACGTTGTACTGGCTGAGGATCCGTCCCGTGGTCAGGATCAGCGGGAAGCGCCGGGTGCTGCGCTCGGCGGTCGGCACGAAGGTGGTGACCACGAACCGGCCCTTGCCCCGCACGAACTCGTCCACGTGCATGATGGGCGTGCCCTCGGGGGCCTCCTCGTTGCACGGCCACTGGACGCTGCCCAGCTTGTCCAGCAGCTGGAAGGACACACCGGTGAAGGTCGGCGTGACCTGCGCGATCTCGTCCATGATCTGACCGGGGTGGTCGTACGCCATGGGATGGCCCATGGCGGTGGCGATCTCGGAGACGATCTGCCACTCGTGCTTGCCCGTCTTCGGCTTCATCACCGCGCGCACCCGGTTGATGCGGCGCTCGGCGTTGGTGAAGGTGCCGTCCTTCTCCAGGAAGGACGCGCCGGGCAGGAAGACGTGCGCGAACTTCGCCGTCTCGTTGAGGAACAGGTCCTGGACGACGACCAGTTCCATTGCCTCCAGCGCGGCGGTGACGTGCTTGAGGTTGGGGTCGGACTGGGCGATGTCCTCGCCGTGCACGAACAGGCCGCGGAACGTCCCGTCGATGGCCGCGTCGAACATGTTCGGGATGCGCAGCCCGGGCTCGGCGAGGATCGTGCCGCCCCAGAGGTTCTCGAACACGGTGCGCACGGCGTCGTCGGAGACGTGCCGGTAGCCGGGCAGCTCGTGCGGGAACGAACCCATGTCGCAGGAGCCCTGGACGTTGTTCTGGCCGCGCAGCGGGTTCACCCCGACGCCGTCGCGGCCGAGGTTGCCGCAGGCCATGGCCAGGTTGGCCATGCCCATCACCATGGTGGAACCCTGGCTGTGCTCGGTGACGCCCAGACCGTAGTAGATGGCGCCGTTCGGGGCCTGCGCGTACAGCCGTGCCGCCGCGCGCAGTTCCCCGGCCGGCACGCCGGTGAGCTCCTCCACGGCCTCCGGGCTGTTCTCCGGGCGGGCGATGAACTCCTCCCACTCGTCGAAGTCCTCGCACCGCGCGTCCACGAAGGCCCGGTCGACCAGGCCCTCGGTGACCACCACGTGCGCCATGGCGTTCACGACGGCCACGTTGGTGCTGGGCCGCAGCTGCA
The DNA here is from genome assembly GCF_033792765.1 of Streptomyces sp. PA03-6a. Classification (NCBI taxonomy): domain Bacteria; kingdom Bacillati; phylum Actinomycetota; class Actinomycetes; order Kitasatosporales; family Streptomycetaceae; genus Streptomyces; species Streptomyces sp. PA03-6a. Next base: position 8,759 of record NZ_JARAVK010000226.1, read on the forward strand.
GGTGGTGTTCGGCCTGGACGTGCGGGGAGCGCACCAGGTCGATGCGGCGCGGGTCGACGACGATGAGCTTGGCGCCCTCGCGCAGCCGGCGCTTCATCCGCGAGGCGAACACCGGATGCCCGTCCGTGGGGTTGGCGCCGATCACCATGATGACGTCGGCCTCGGCGACGGACCGGAAGTCCTGGGTACCGGCCGACTCGCCGAAGGTCTGCTTGAGCCCGTACCCCGTCGGGGAGTGGCAGACCCGGGCGCAGGTGTCGACGTTGTTGTTGCCGAAGGCGGCGCGCACCATCTTCTGGACGACGTACACCTCTTCGTTCGTGCACCGCGAGGAGGTGATGGCGCCGATCGCGCCCGACCCGTAACTCTGCTGGAGCGCGCGCATCCGGCGGGCGACCGTGCCGATCGCCTCGTCCCACTCGACCTCGCGCCACGGGTCGGTGATCTTCTCGCGGACCATGGGCTTCAGCACCCGGTCGGGGTGGCTGGCGTAGCCGAAGGCGAAGCGGCCCTTCACGCAGGAGTGGCCCTCGTTGGCGCCGCCGTCCTTGTACGGCACCATCCGCACCAGCTCGTCGCCGCGCAGCTCGGCCTTGAAGGAGCAGCCGACGCCGCAGTACGCGCAGGTGGTGACCACCGAGCGGGTGGGCATGCCGAGTTCGACCACCGACTTCTCCTGGAGCGTGGAGGTCGGGCAGGCCTGCACGCAGGCCCCGCAGGAGACGCACTCGGAGTCCATGAAGCTCTCGCCGGCGCCGGCGGAGACCTTGGAGTCGAAGCCGCGCCCCTCGATGGTCAGCGCGAAGGTGCCCTGCACCTCGCCGCAGGCGCGGACGCAGCGCGAGCAGGCGATGCACTTGGACGCGTCGAAGTCGAAGTAGGGGTTGGAGGTGTCCTTCTCGGCGTCGAGGTGGTTCGCGCCCTCGTAGCCGTAGCGGACCTGCCGCAGCCCGACCACGCCGGCCATGTCCTGCAGCTCGCAGTCGCCGTTGGCCGGGCAGGTCAGGCAGTCCAGCGGGTGGTCGGAGATGTACAGCTCCATGACGCCCTGGCGGAGCTTCTCCACCTTGGGGGTCTGGGTCCGCACGCTCATCCCGTCCGCCACCGGCGTGGTGCAGGACGCCGGGGTGCCCCGCCGGCCGTCGATCTCCACCACGCACAGCCGGCAGGAGCCGAAGGGCTCCAGGCTGTCGGTGGCGCAGAGCTTGGGGATGTCGATGCCGGCGAGCGCGGCGGCGCGCATCACCGACGTGCCCTCCGGCACGGTCACCGGCATCCCGTCCACTTCCACCGCGACCGTCGCCGCGCCGGGGCGCTCCGGTGTGCCGAAGTCGGGTTCCTTCAGGAGTGTCATGCCGTGCCCTCCGTCCTTCCTCCATGGGCGTGCGTGCGTGGGATCGCCCGGCCGGGGTCGCGGGCGAGGAAGTCGTCGGGGAAGTGCGCGATGGCGCTGCGCACGGGCATCGGCGTGAGCCCGCCCATCGCGCACAGGGAGCCGTCGGTCATCAGCTCGCACAGGTCCTCGAGCAGGGCCAGGTTCTCGTCCCGCTGCTGACCGGCCACGATCTTGTCGATCACCTCGACGCCGCGGACCGATCCCACCCGGCAGGGCGTGCACTTGCCGCAGGACTCCTCGGCGCAGAACTCCATCGCGAACCGCGCCTGGGCGGCCATGTCGACGCTCTCGTCGAAGACGACGACGCCGCCGTGGCCCAGCATGGCGCCCGCCTCGGCGAACGCCTCGTAGTCCATCGGCAGGTCGAACATCGACGTCGGCAGGTAGGCGCCGAGCGGCCCGCCGACCTGCACCGTGCGGACCGGCCGCCCGGAGAAGGTGCCGCCGCCGTACTCCTCGACCAGCTCGCGCAGCGTGACGCCGAAGGCGGTCTCCACGATCCCGCCGCGGGCGATGTTGCCGCCGAGCTGGAACACCTGGGTGCCGCGCGAGCGCTCCACGCCGAGTTCCCGGTACGCCTTGGCGCCCTCGGCGAGGATGACCGGCACCGTGGCGAGGGTGAGGACGTTGTTCACAACCGTCGGCTTGCCGAACAGCCCCTCGATGGCGGGGATCGGCGGCTTGGCCCGGACGGTGCCGCGCTTGCCCTCCAGGCTCTCCAGCATGGAGGTCTCCTCGCCGCAGATGTACGCGCCGGCGCCGACGCGTACGTGCAGGTCGAAGTCGAGCGGGGACCCGAGGATGCCCTCGCCGAGCCATCCCTGCTCGCGCGCGATGCCGATCGCCGCGCGCATCGTGGCCACCGCGTCGGGGTACTCGGAGCGGATGTAGAAGTAGCCCTCGCGGGCGCCGACGGCGTGCGCGGCGATCGTCATGCCCTCGATGAGCATGAAGGGGTCGCCCTCCATGACCATGCGGTCGGCGAAGGTGCCGCTGTCGCCCTCGTCGGCGTTGCAGCAGACGAACTTGAGTTCGTCGGCACAGTCCATGACGGTCTTCCACTTGATGCCGGCCGGGAAGCCGGCGCCGCCGCGGCCGCGCAGTCCGGAGTCGGTGACCTCCGTGACGACGTCGGCGGGGGCCATGCCGAGGGCGGTGCGCAGTCCGGCCAGGCCGCCGTGGCGCAGGTAGTCCTCCGGCGAGAGGGGGTCGGTCACCCCGACCCGGGAGAAGGTGACCCGCGTCTGGCGGGCCAGCCAGGGCAGTTCGTCGACGACGCCGAGGCGCAGCGGGTGGTCGGCGCCTTCGAGCATGCCCGCCGCCAGCAGTCCCTCGACGTCCGCGGGGGCCACCGGACCGTAGCCGACGCGGCCGACCGGGGTGACCACCTCGACCAGCGGCTCCAGCCACAGCATGCCGCGGGAGCCGTTGCGCACCACCTCGACGGGCGCCTCCCGCTCCGCCGCGACGCGCCGCAGCGCGTCCGCCACCTCGTCCGCGCCGACCGATCTGGCCGCCGAGTCACGCGGGACGTAGACCGTCACCGTGGAGTCGGAAGAATCCTTCATCATGCCACCGTCCCCTTGAGGATGGAGCCCAACCGGGCCGTGCCCACTCGTCCGTACAACCGGCCGTTCACCTCGACCGCCGGCCCCAGGGCGCAGTTGCCGAGGCAGAAGACCTGCTCGACGGTGACCGAACCGTCCGGGGTCGTCTCCCCCAGGGCCAGTCCCGCTTCCCGCGCGTAGCCCACCAGCGCGTCGGACCCGAGGGCCTGGCACGCCTCGGCGCGGCAGATGCGCACCGTGGTCCGTCCGGCCGGCTCACGGCGGAAGTCGTGGTAGAAGGTCACCACTCCATGGACGTCCGCCCTGGAGAGGTTGAACTCGTCGGCGAGCACCGGTATCGCCTCTTTCGGCACGCAGCCCAACTCGGCCTGCAGGGCGTGCAGTACCGGGATCAGCGCACCGCGCTGATCCCGATGATCAGCCACAACCGTCCGGACCACGTCTTCGACCGTCATGTCACTCCCGCCGATCGTCATTGACCACTCCGCCTTCGCCAGGTCGAGGAGTTCGGGCGCGGGATCGTCACAGAGCCGCTTCGCCTTCCCGACGGTGCCGGCAGTACACGGCGACGATACCGCATACAAACTTCTGCATACAGAATCCTGCAGCCAGGACTTTCCCAAGTCCCGGCACCCGGGCGCGCCTTGTCGCGACCGAAAGGCATGTTGCATACCAAAACCTGTATACTGACCGTTCCCGCCGCCGGCGACCCTCACGGCGGCCACCAGTGCACAGCCGTCGGCCCACAGGCTCGGTGGCAGAACGGGGGAACCATGCGTGAGGCCCTGACGGCCGCGGCGACCCGCCGGGTCGCCCGCCCCGCACCACTGCGCCAGGCCGTGTACGACGCCCTGATCGAACTGATCATCAACGGCTCCCTCACACCGGGCCAGCACCTGGTCGAGGCCGAACTCGCCGACCACCTCGGGGTCTCCCGCCAGCCGGTGCGCGAGGCACTGCAGCGCCTGCAGACCGACGGCTGGGTCGACCTGCGCCCCGCCCAGGGCGCCTTCGTGCACTCCCCCACCGAGGAGGAGGCCGCCCAGCTGCTCGGCGTCCGCTCGGTGCTGGAGACGTACTCGGCCCGGCTCGCCGCCGAGAACGCCAAGCCCGAGGACGTCGAACGCCTCTGGGAGCTGCAGAAGGAGGGCGTCGAGGCGCTCGCCGGAGGCGACGTGGAGCGCCTGGTCACGGCCAACACGGCGCTGCACTCCTTCATCACGTCCATCGCCGCCAACGCCGTGCTGGCCGAGCTGATCTCGCAGGTGAGCCGGAAGGTGCGGTGGTACTACACCCCCATCGCCAAGCCCCGCGGCAAGGACGCCTGGAACGAGCACGCCCAGCTCATCAAGGCCATCGCCAAGGGCGACGGCGACCGCGCCGGCGAGATCATGCGCAAGCACACCGAGCGCACCGGCGACTACCGCAAGGCGGTCGCGGCGGGGGCGACGGCGCTGAGCTGAGCCGCCCGGCCCGCCGCCGACGCGGCCACGTCCGCGGCCTCGACCGAGGGGTGGACGGCCGAGGAGCCCAGGGCGTCGCGTAGTTCGCGCAGCCACGGCAGCACGGTGCGCAGCACGACCTCGCGGCCCGCACCGTCCTCCCCGAGCATCGCGTCGGCGGGGACGAGGACCGGGTCGGCCAGGACCGTGGAGGTGGCACTGCCGTGCGGTCCGCCTCCGTCCGGCCGGGCCGGGACGAACAGGTCGGGCGCGTGCGCGGGCACCAGCCACAGGGTCAGCCCGTCCCCGGCGGCCAGCGGCAGCGACGACCAGACGTAGCTGTCGGCCTCCCCCGCCGCGACCACCTCGCGCTTGCGGCCGCGCAGGGCGACGACCTCTCCCGAGCGGGTGGCGGTCGCGCCCGCGGCGCCGTACGCGCCGTCCGTACCGTCCGCCAGGGCGAGGCTGCTGAGGTGGCGTCCGGCGGCCGTCTCGCCGCGCACCCAGCGGCTCCCGCACGCCTCGATCACGGCGACCGCCGCGTAGTGGGACTGCAGAACGGCCGCGGTCACCGGGCAGGTCCCGGCGATCCGCGCGACGACCTCGGCGGCCTCGGCCGGACCCCGGCCACCGCCGCCCAGGTCGGCGGAGACGGTCAGCCCGAGCAGCCCCGCCTCGCCCAGGGCGCTCACCGCGCCGCGCGGGAAGCTCCCCTCCCGGCCGGTCCGCTCGGCACGGGGCGCGATGACGTCGCTCAGGACACGGGAGAAGGCGTTGCGGTACGACACGAGGTGACCCCCTCGGGAACGGTTGCTGATCTGCCGTCAGGCAGCGGATGTGGGCACGCCGACGGACGGGGCGGCCGGGCACGCGGGTGCGTGCGGGCCGGCCGCCCCGCCGGCGTGCGCGCGGACCAGCCGCCGGGAGCAGCCGTCCCGCGTCTCCCGGCAGGTTGCCGTCCGCCGGTCCGCGCGCAGGTCCTGGTGGGGGCTTGGGTGCCCCGGGTGGTTCAGGGGCGCGGGTCGATCTCCCGCAGCAGCCCCGTCGTGACGTCGAAGACGAACCCCCGGACGTCGTCGGTGTGGGGCAGGAACGGGGACGTGCGCACCCGCTGCATCGACTGCCGGACGTCCTGGTCGACGTCCTGGAACGCCTCCACCGCCCAGGCGGGGCGCTGGCCGACCTCCAGCTCCAGCTCGTGGCGGAAGTCCTCGGTGAGGGTCTGCAGACCGCAGCCGGTGTGGTGGATCAGTATCACGCTGCGGGTCTTCAGGGCGCGCTGGCTGATGGTCAGCGAACGGATGGTGTCGTCGGTGACCACACCGCCGGCGTTGCGGATGGTGTGGCAGTCGCCCAGTTCCAGGCCGAGGGCGGCGTGCAGGTCGATCCGGGCGTCCATGCAGGCCACCACGGCCACCTGGAGCACGGGCCGGGCGCCCATGCCCGGGTCGGTGAACCCGGCGGCGTACTTGCGGTTGGACTCCACGAGGCGGTCGATGACCGTCTCCCCGCCCGGGGCGCTGCCGCCGGGCTGTGCGGAACCGTACGTTGACGTCGTCATGACTTCCGGTGCGCTCCTTTTCTGGTGCGGCCGTCCACGTGCTCCGATCATCCACGCGGGCTGCCGGTCCGGGGCGGACCACGGCGGCTCCTGCCGCTCCCGTGTCCGCCCGGCGGTCGATAGACGGGGTGTATCAACGCAGGCCGGACCGCACCGCGCACCGGCCCCGGTACGGCGGCGGGGTCCGCGGCGCCGGCGAGCCGCACACCGGGCGCCGTCCGTACGGCGGCGGGGCGCACCGCCGGGTCGTGTCACTGCCGGTGGAACGGCGCGCGTGGTCCGCGGTCATGTCAGATCACTCCCAGTGCTTTGAGCCCCGGCAACTCGTCCTCGTGGATGCCGAGTTCGGTGGTGTAGATGTCGTGGTTGTGTTCGCCGAGGAGGGGTGAGCGGTGGATGGTGGTGGGTGAGTCGGAGAGTTTGAGGGGGTTGCCGACGGTG